>DMST01000355.1:7020-7213 GCA_003454975.1 Cytophagales bacterium
ATCAGCTACCCGGGCACCAGCGGCTTTTGGATAGCTTCCGCTGGCCCCTGCGGTACTGGGAAGAGACGGATCGTGACCAGGAAATAGCTAAACTAGTACAGCTGCTCACACTTCAAGGTCTGGAACAACGCAAGCCCCGCGAGCTATCTGGAGGGCAACAGCAACGCGCCGCACTGGCCCTGGGGCTATTGGA
>DMST01000355.1:7247-11217 GCA_003454975.1 Cytophagales bacterium
GAGGCCCCCGAACTGTTGCTGCTGGATGAGCCCTTTAGTCACGTAGATGCCCCACGCAAAGCGGCGCTACGCTCAGAAATACGCCGACGAGTGCAGAAAGATGGCCTCACGGTGGTATTTACCACCCACGAACCGGAAGATGCTTTGGCCTTAGCCGACGAGGTGGGGATTTTACAGGGCGGTAAACTAGCCCAAACAGGCACGCCTGAAGAGGTTTACCATCGTCCGGTAGACGAAACCACCGCCCGACTGCTTGGCCCGTACAATCAGCTATCACCGGGCAGTTTGCACCACAAAGGCATGGGCTTTCGCCCCTCCACGGTAATCCTGTCTCACTCAGGTAACTACGAAGCCGAGGTGGTTGATTGCACTTTTTTCGGCGTTTACACTTTGGTTAGGCTGGCACTGCCTACTGGCCAGTCTATACTTGCCCAACATGCCACGCCTATTGCTTCAGGATCCAAAGTACGCTTCTCTCTCAACGATACTGGAGTTGTGTGGGGTTGATCCGCCACCTATCTTACCCATTCTAAATCACTTACCAATGCATACTTTCTCCCAAGAATTGGACATCCTCGCCAAAGCCTTGCCCCAGCTGGCCCGGGCTTTTGATACGTTACCTGCGGCAACCACGACGGAAGATTTTGGTCGGATGCAGGAAGTACTGCAAGAGGTAGCCGAGCGAATGGGAGATAATTATCCGTATCATCATCCGCAGTATGCGGGGCAAATGCTGAAGCCACCCCACCCCATTGCGCGGATGGCCTATCTGCTAGCCATGTACCTCAACCCTAACAACCACGCCTTGGATGGCGGCCGGGCTAGCTCGGCTATGGAGAAGGAAGCAGTGACGGAAATTGCGGCCATGTACGGTTGGGAGCAGCATCTGGGTCACCTTACGGGTGGGGGTACCGTGGCCAACCTGGAAGCCCTATGGGTAGCCGGCAGGAGCCATCCGGATCAGCTGATTGTGGCTTCTAATCAGGCCCATTACACGCATAGCCGTATTACAGAAGTATTGGGGCTGCCTTACCGCTCAGTGGCTACCGATGCCCATGGCCGCATGGACTTAGCCGCTTTGGAGGAGATTCTACAGCAAGACGAAGTGGGCACCGTAGTGGCTACCGTGGGTAGCACAGGCGTGGGGGCAGTAGATCCCCTACCCGGTTTGCTGGCACTGAAACGAGAATACGGTTTCCGCATTCACGTAGACTCGGCCTACGGTGGCTATTTCACCCTGGCCAGTCAGCTATCCGCTGAGGTGCAAGTGGTGTACGATGCCCTGGACCAAGTAGACAGCCTGGTGGTAGATCCGCATAAGCACGGCCTACAGCCTTACGGGTGCGGCTGTGTGCTTTTCGCTGATCCGTCTGTCGCCGAATTCTACAAACACGATTCGCCCTATACCTACTACAGCTCAGCCGAGCCGCACCTGGGCGAAATAAGCCTGGAATGTTCGCGGGCCGGCGCAGCGGCCGTAGCCTTGTGGGCTACCCAAAAGCTGCTGCCACTTACCCGCCATGGCGAGTTCTCTGGTATGCTAGACAAAAACTTGCAAGCTGCCCGTAAGCTTTACGATAAGGCCAAGGCATCTGAGAAATATTTTCCCTTCTTCTACCCATCGATAGACATCTTGATTTTCGCCCCGGTAGGTAGCACTATATCCCAAATTAGCGAGCGCAGCAAGGAGGTTTTCCAAAAGTCGGCCGAAAAGGACGTACACCTGGCCCTGTTCCAGTACCCGGTAGAGAAGTTCTCTGCTCTATTTCCGGACGTAGAGGTAGATTCGGCTGCGCCTTACGTGGCTTGCCTGCGTAGCTGCCTGATGAAGCCGGAGCATTTGGAGGCCGTAGACAGGCTTTGGGAAATCATGGAAAGGGTTGCTTGATCGCCAAGGTTATGCACCTGGTGGGTGTGAAGTAGATTGTACATAGAAGCAACAATCCTGGGTGAGGCCAGGCGAGTACCTTACTGGGTTCAGCTACACCAACCTATTCCTCGGTATCATACTGACGGTGGTTGCGGGCAAAGTAGTACCCCAGAAGACCACCCAATACGCCACCAAACAGGTGGGATTCCCAACTTACACCGGGCTGCCACGGTAGCACCCCATAGATAAGCCCTCCGTACATGAGCACAATCACGAAGGAGATAACCAGGGTACGGAAATCTCGGCGGAAAACTCCAAAAAAGATCAGGAAACTGGCCAGGGCATACACCACACCACTGGCTCCTATGTGTGAGGTGCCTCCACGGGCCAGTAGCCAAACCAACAGTCCGGTGCCCAGATAGGCATATATGAACACTTGCTTGGCAATGGCACTGTAAAAGTAGAAAAGCACCGTGCCTAAAAAGAGCATGGGCACGGTGTTAGAAATTATATGCGTGTAGCTACCGTGCAACAGCGGTGCCATCACCACCCCAATGAGCCCTTCCGCCTCGCGCGGGAATATCCCAAACCGGGAGAGGTACAGGCCAAATACCTGTTCTACCCAGAAAAACAACCACATGAAGAATACAATGCGGAAAGGGATTACAAAGCTACCGGCCAAAAAAGGGCTATGCGCAGGGGATATTCTCACGTTGTTAGTACAATTCAGGATCTTCCAGGGTGGCTAGCTTGATGCTTTGTGCCTCCTCAGGACTAACGCTCAACAAACCACCCAAACCACCGCTTGCTTCGGCAATGTGGCGCGCAAAATCCTTCATGCTGTTGTAGAAGTGGATAGCGAAAGTTTTGTCGTTGCCGGCCACTTTCTTCATGGCATCGTTGGCTTTGGTTAGCTCTGCTTCCACTATAGGGCCATGGTCCTCAGCTGCTTTGGGCAGCGTTTTGATGTATCCTTTCAGATCATCTTCAAAGGTTTTGTCTACTATAGCATAGTAATCGGTCATACCGGGACGAGCCTGTTTTACACGCAAATGTGCCAAAAAGATGGCCTCGCGTACTTCTGACCGGTCAATGTTGTCGTCGGCGCCAGCTACCAGGGCCGTTACGTAAATGGGAAGCTTAAACAGCGTCTGCTGTTCGGCCTCCGAAAGTCCTGCAAAAGGTGCAATCATAGGTATCGCAATCAGTAGGTTATGTGGAGGTGAAAATACAGAAATATTCCACAGGGGGAAGGTGAGAAGCAGCCTAATTGTCATCTAATCCCCTATGAGAAGAGGATCATATCAGCTTGATCCACCAAACACCGTCTCCGCGCTTGGCCACTCCTTTAGAAAAGGCATCCTCGTACTGGCGCCTCTTAGGGCCACTCCAGGATACTTTCTTTGGAATCCGCTGTACAGGTCCTTGGCCTCCCAATTTCTCATATTCTTCTTTTTTTGAACACGCTCGACAGGTGGAAGTTCCTGGCCACATCGTCCCACATCTCCTTTATTGATTTTCCATTCGCTTCATTTTGTGACTGTGCCATAGCCGTTTACAAAGAGGTAGGAGTTAATGGTTCGGTATCCAAACTGACCAGATTGTTCTGTATGCGGTATAGCCATCCCTGAGCCAGTAGCAATTCCGGGTTGAGCTGAATGGCCTGCTGAAAGGCACTTTCTGCCTCCTGATGGTTCTGTAAGGCCAGATAGCAAAGCCCCAGGTTGTACCAGAGTTCAGCAAACGGAGGATCCTCCTGCTGGCACAGTTGATACATCTCTAAGGCAGGCTCCCAGCGACCCATTACTTGCAAAATGTGACCAATCTGAAACGCAATGGGCACATAGCCCGGTACCGCGTATCGCTGCTTGACCACTTTGGGCATGGCCAGAATGAGGTCATTCAGTTCGGAATGGTTGGCCTGGGGTAAGTGCGTAAGCATGGCATCGTACAACCCCGCAAATACGGCTGGGTCATAGTTCATTACCTTAAGTAGAGAGATCATAGAACCCAGCTTAAGGGAGAAACGCTGCGCCAAAAGGCCATTGCATAAGCTACCCAAATCGCCTGGGCTGTTGCGGTCCAGGTGCATGCGGAAGT
>DMST01000355.1:11267-12956 GCA_003454975.1 Cytophagales bacterium
AGAAGGTGCGCTCCAGAGCAAAGTAGGTACCGGGCCGATGGCCGATGGAAAACACCCCTGAGGCCAAAAACTCCTGCTGGGTATCTTGAAGCCAAGCCTCGCCCCCTTCGTGCTGAAAATAGAGCTGCAAGGCATGAAAGTTGACCAACATGGAATAGCTGGCAAAACTGGTTATCTCCTCTGGCCTGCGGCCCAAGGTACTGGATTGGGTGCTTAGGGCCTTATCGCTAGATAGGAGCAGCATGCGGTCTTGGCTCAGGTCCCGTAGGGTTTCAATACAACGGATGGCTCCGTCGGGTATCAGGATGCAGCCTTCGGCACCCATGTTGTGGTATTCTGTTAGTAGGCCACGGGTAGCTATTGGCAACTTGGTGGCGTCAAAGTCTGTAAACTCCACGGCCAGATTCCATTGGTTAGGATCGTTGGCCTGCGTCCCCGTTGGGCTTTCCCATTGTGCCCTTCCTCGCTTCAGGGTGCCCTTTTCGAACAGGTAGGCATCCTGCGGCAGCGAATCAAACAGATAGTTGGCCACAAATACCCACGGCGTTTGGGAGTCAGACGGTTCCTCCATCCACGGGTGCTGGTCAGCCAAGCAATCCCACTGGGCACATGACACCCCCTCACTTTGCAGCCAGGGCTTTAGTAGAGGGTCTTCTTGCCAGGCCAGCAAATTGGCCTCTACCAGGTCAGTGATCACGTAGTGGATGGTAACTCCCAGGCGCGCAAAGACCCCTTCTTGTTCGGAAAGTGCCCGCAACATCATGAGAGAGAAAACACCGTGCCCAGCGCCCAGCTCTACAATCCGAATAGGTCGCTTGGGCTGCCCGTGTTGGGCGATCCAGCCTTCTAGCCAAGCCAGCAGCGTTTCCACGTAGGCCGTAGCAATTTGAGGGTTACTGGTGATCTGAAAGGGTACTTCACTTTGCCAAGCCTTCTTTCCTTTTTCCTGGTAGAAATCGGCCAGCCTTGACCAAATACTAGACTCACAAAGCCATGCAACAGCATTACCTGATTCAGGACTGGCTTGGCTTTCAGGGCTATCAATGGATGTAGAAATCATAGGGATTAGACTCGGTTAATAGGAATGGTGGTCTGTGGCTCCGCTATCTTGTACCAAATATTAGCGGGGTTGTAGGAGGCAGTGTACAGGTTCGCATCACAGGTAAGATCTTGGGGGAATGCAGCCGTAGCCCAAGCTCCAAATTTGGCCATGTCGAATGCTTCGCCAGGCATTTTTGCATCGTAATAGATTTCTTCTGCTGATCCAGCGCCGAAGTGGGCGGTTATTTTGGCTTTGCCCAAGGCATTGCCGGCAACCAAAGTACCAAAAGCCGCTACGGCCCCACCAGCCAAATTACCGGCGGTCACTTTACCGTTCATGGCTACTTTGGCCTGGTTCAAGGCAAGCCGGGCGGCGGGTCTGGCCCCAGGAGCCAACGGTACTACATAGTTGAGATCAATATCGTCCAATACATCCTCATGACGGGTAGTATAAATATGAGTGATGTTGGCCCGGATGTTGGGAGACAGCACATTCTTATATACCGGAGCCACCCGGTAGTGCACCCAGCGGGTGAGCTTGCCCACGGCCGTCCAGTCAGCAAAGTGGGTATAATTTTGCCAGGCACCCATTACCATTTGTTTAGCCCCTGGTCCAGCAGCCTGGGCACCTACCATAGCCAGTCCTCC
>DMST01000149.1 GCA_003454975.1 Cytophagales bacterium
GGGAAACGGCGCAACTGATGGAGGGCTACTATGCCCTTTTAGCAGAAGGGCTTGCGCCTACCCAAGCGTTGCGACATGCCAAACTTAAGTACTTGGATCAGGTAACGGATCCGCTAAGGGCTCACCCATTCTTCTGGGCCGGTTTTGTACACACCGGGCAGGATGCCCCCTTATCTGAGGAGCTTTCGGGTATGTGGCTCACGGTGCTGGGCGTTCTGCTGGCTGGGCTGATGGTAGGCGTTGTGCTCTACCGGCGTATAGAGAAATAAGTTTTCTTGTTTATTAGTAGCTTATTGCTGCTATTCCGAGCATCCTGCTTGGAATGTGGCGGCAAGGGGAAGCTGGTAGCTTCCGGTTGCGGTGGAGTGGCCAGTCGGAAATTTGCCACCGCCATCCTATTCCCATTAGCGAAAAACAGAAAAAGCCGCCGGACGACTCCGGCGGCTTAGTACCCATAATATGCTCCTAGGTGAGTTGGTTATTTTTGAATCAAGATGGGGGCCGCTGCATTCTGACCGTCGATAGCCATGAAATACATGCCGTTTTGCAGGCCGGCGGGCACCTTCCATTCTACCTTGGTTTGCCCTTGAGCTACCTTCAGCTGGGCTACCTCTTCGCCTTGCAAAGACAGGATGCGTACGATGCGCTGCTGGGCGGCAGGCCGTAAGATCTCCATGGTAACGGCATCGCGAACGGGGTTAGGGTACACCTGCACGGGCACCATACGTTCATTGCTAAGGCCCAAGGCTTGTACATCGGCAGGCTCTACAGTGCGAGTAGGCTCGCCTCTGCCCTGGAGTTTGCCAGGAAGCTCAATAGGGTCGATGGTAACTTCTACAAAACAAGGTCTGCGGCACGCACGACGGATCACGATGTCGTCGATTTCCAGCTCGGCCTGTACACCACCGGTAGGGCCACCAGCCATTAGCGGATAGATCATCAGCTGGCTGTAGTTGTTGGTAGCCGTGAAGGTGGTGGTAACGGTTTGCCAGGTAGTATATACACCGCCCATGGCATCAGAATCGATGGTTTGCTGAGGAACACCTGCAGGAGGAGCACCCCAGGCAGTGCTAGGCGTGATGCCGTTGGTAGCCACCAGGAAGAAGTTGGCCGCATTGGGAGGAGTGTTGGTACGCACCCGGTAGGATACCTCGTAGGTAACACCGGCGTTGAAGGTAGCATTGGCCAGAATTCCTTCACCGTCGCCGCTGTAAGACCACATCCAGGCCCAGTTGTTACCACCGCCGCCAAACAAGGTAGGCGTGTAGTGGCTGGTTTGCCAGTCGGTTACATCGCCAGACCCGAAGTCGCTACCCGTGTTGTCCTCAAAGTCGTGGTTGGGCACGATGTTGTCCCCAGGGATGCACTCCACATCCACCTCGTCTATGTACATGATGGCGGGGCACTCGCGGCCATCCAACAGGAAGTGAATTTGATCAAAACAGAACCTGGGGCTAAAGGTAACCTGTACCAGTTGCCAGGACCCACCGGTGGTGGCGCCATAGTTGGTGATCAATTGCGACTGACTGGCTCCAGTAGATCCGGGTTTCATGCCGTTGGCGGCATATACCGCTAGTTGCCCGGGCTGGCACTTGGGGGTGCGTACGTAAAAGCTCACCAAATAGGTGTTGCCAGGCGTGAAGTTGGTAGAACCTACAATGCCGTTCCGGGCTTGGTCTGAGCTAGCCAGTTTGGCGGCATGTTCACTTTGGTAGCCAAGCACTTCGTTGCTTACCAGTGGGTTGCCTGCACTATGGAACCAGCCGTTTACGGCGCCTGTACCGTCAATAACTACGGGGAATCCCGGAATTTCGAAACTAGGGTTGCTCACTTGAGCTTGGGTGGAGATGGCGATTAGCATAGCCATCAGGGTAAATACGCGTTTCATTTAATTTGGGGTTTATGTGGTTATAAAAGTTGTGGGTGCTTGCCGATGCACCGGGCAAGCGCGGGGTTACTTGTTTACTATTAGGAGCTGAGTACTGCCTACTCGTTTGGGGCTTTTCGGCTACCGCCCTTGGGTGTGTTTGCCTCTATGACGGAGGAGCCCCTTGTTTTTCCCGGAGGGTGGAAGAAAAAATCTCAGAAAATACACCTTGGCTATGTAAGTGGTTGATTTTGAGTAGGTAAGGAGTGTTGTTAATGTTAGGTTTTTCAGGAAGTGCCCAAGTGTCTTACTCAATATTATCCCCGTGAATATCCTCCTCAGGGTTTGGCAAAAGAAAACCCCTGCCAAAACCGGCAGGGGTGCGTATAGAGTATATGGTTGCGTAAAATAGCTTCCTCAGGAAGCGGATCTTTCGTTAAGCAGGGATTGGTTGAGCTTGTAGCCCACTCCCTTGATGGTGGTAATGAGGTCAATACCTGTTTTCTCACGGATTTTCCGAATGTGCACGTCTACAGTGCGCTGGCTAATGTCACGCTCTCGCGCCCAGATCTGGCGGAGTAGTTCATCGCGACCAAAGGCCACGTTGGGGTTCTTGGCCAGGAAGTAGAGCAGCTCGAAGGTCTTTTTGGGCAAGCGTATGCGGCGGTCGCCTACCTGTAGGCGTTGATTTCGCTTGTCTATTTGTACCCTGCCCAACTCAATAAGTACCGGTTCCTGACCCATGCTGCTCCGCTGGCGGCTTTTAAGGCGCTGAATGCGACGGAAGAATGCCTGTTTGCGCAGTGGCTTTACCAGATAGTCCGTAGCGCCTGCCTCGAAAGCAGCTACTTCGGTATATTCTTCGTCGCGGCTGGTGAGAATCACGATGGCTAGGTGATCGTATTGCGGGTCTTTGCGTAGTTCATGGGTGAGCGATATGCCGTCCAGGCCTTCCAGAGAAATCTCCGTGATCAATAAGTCAGGTCGATACTTGGCGCAAAGCTCCTTAGCCTGTAGCCCATCGAAGGCGATGCGTACATCGCACCCCAGATCCTCCAAGGCTATCTTCAATCGTTTGAGATTATCCTTATCATCATCAGCTAGGATAACCGAGAAATCAGCAGCTTCTACCATGGAATTGGATGGGCAAAATAGTGTAGGGTGAGGTGTTCTGTGCTTCCAGCAGGAAGAAGGAAAAGAGGACTACGGAGGATGGTACGGTAGTTAACATAGTTCCCAGGTACTGGTCAAATATATTGGCGCTGGAGCATAGGCAGTGGGTAGAGAAGGAGAATTAAACTAGAATTAATTTTAGAATAAAAGCCTCATAATGGGGCTGATAGAGGCTTAATCGTTGAATTTTTTTAAGAAGGTTGTCCACAGCCTTTCCAGGGCGAATAGACGCCGTATCTTCGTGCCCCCATTCGCGGAACTCCCCCGCGGTCCAAAAAGTTAATCGGTAACACTAGCGAAAAATACAGGCATGACACACGTTGCAGTTTGTGGCAATATTGGGTCGGGCAAAACCACGCTGACCAACATGCTGGCCAAGCATTTTAATTGGAAACCTCTCTTTGAGTCCGTAGACGATAACCCCTATCTGGTGGATTTTTATCATGACATGAAGGCCTGGTCCTTTCATCTGCAGGTATTTTTTCTGAATAGCCGATTCAAACAGATTTCGGATATCCAGAAGGGGCAGGAAAATGTGATTCAGGACCGCACCATCTATGAGGATGCTCACATCTTTGCGCGCAACCTTTTTGAGTCGGGATTGATGGCCGAGCGGGAGTACCGCAACTACCGTGGGCTGTACCAAACCGTATTGGAATTTGCCCAGGCACCGGACCTGTTGATTTATTTGCGCGCAGACCTGCCCAAGCTGGTTCGGCAAATCCAAAAGCGGGGCAAAGCCTACGAACGGTCTATTCAGTTGGACTATCTGATGAACCTGAATCAAGCGTACGAGGACTGGATAAAAACGTATGATGATGGAAAACTGCTCATCATAGATGTAAACGATATGGACTTTGTGCAAAACCCAGAAGATTTTGCTCAAATCGTGGAGCGTATCGATAGCAATTTATTTGGTCTTTTTAGCCAGCCCTCCTTGCCGAAAGACCGTTCGTAAGGGAATGTTCGGAATAGGTCCTTTTGGCCGAATTATTGCTATTTTTCTGTCAAGTATTACCCACTCAACTCCTTTCTATGCATCGTACGTTTACCGCCACGCTATTGCTTTGTCTGATCACCTTGTCGGCTTTTGCTCAAGAGCCATTGAAACCGAAGCAAAGTCCATTGGACATGCGCACCTACAAGTTTGAAGACGGCACGTATATGAAGGTGATATACAGTCGTCCGCATAAGCGAGGGCGTGAGGTGTTTGGTGAGTTGGTTCCCTATGATAAGATATGGCGCACTGGCGCAAACCAAGCCACCGAGCTTACCATCACGGGGCCTGTGTGGTTTGGTGAGCAAGCTTTGGCAGCCGGTACCTACACGGTATTCTCTATTCCTCAAAAAGACCAATGGACCTTGATTCTCAACGGAGATCTGGGGCAGTGGGGAGCATTTAACTACGCACAGGACCAAGATGTACTGCGGGTTACGGTACCTGTGGTGAATACTCCAGAGTCCTGGGAGCCCTTCACCATCGATTTTGAGCAGTTCGAGAACCACGTAGACATGGTCCTGATCTGGGACCGCACCAAGGTGGCAGTGTCCATTAGCCAGCAGGAACAGTAGTTCACCATTTCCTACTACCACCCTTTCTGTTCGTCATTCTTTACGCCAATCTTGTTTCTTGGAGAGGAGAATGTTGAATATTTATGCGTTCGTATTTGAGGTGCTGGTGCTGATTTACATTAAGCAGGGGAGCCTCATTGTCCACCAGTGAACAAATTTGCCCGCCAGCGGACATGGTGTTTCGGTTGTGATTGGGGATGAAGGGTATAAGTGCTTGTAAACTAGTGGGTTGGAAAACTGGCACTGCATTAGTATAGAAGGTGGTACTAACCACCTCTACGCCATGATTTCTAACTTTTTTAAGATTGCTTTACGAAACCTGCGCAAGAAGGCAGGCTATAGTTTCATCAACATTGTGGGTTTGGCAGTAGGCCTTACCGTTACATTGCTGCTGTGGATGTACGTTCGCAGTGAGATGGGGTATGATAAGTACCATCCCAACTCTGAAAATATATACCGGTTGGCCCTCAACCGGATTTACCCTGGGCGCGTGGCCTCCTACGCCATTACCCCACACAGTTATGGCGATGCCATCCTTACGGATATTCCGGAAGTAATCGGGGTTACCCAGGTACTTCCCTTTCGGCAAAATGCTACCGTTACCTACCAGCCCGAGCAGGGATTCGAAACCAAAACATTTGAGGAAGAGCATGCTGTGGTGGCCGATTCTAATTTCTTTAAAGTATTCACCGCCTTTGAATTTATAGAGGGTGACCCTGCCACCGCCTTGAAAGGAGCCACCTCGCTGGTAATGACGGAGTCTACCGCCCGGCGGTACTTTGGAAGTGAGTCGGCCATCGGGAAAGTGGTGTCTATGCAAGGCCTCGACTTTTCGGTAACGGGCGTTTGCAAGGATGCACCGGAGAATACCCACTTTCAGTTTGACATGCTGGCGAGTATCCAATTCATTCCCTTCTTTCAGCAGCTCAATTTTATGGGATTTAGCATCTACCAATATTTGGTGCTGCAAGATGGGGTAGACCCTGCTGTGGTAGAAGCTAAGCTGCCCGCCTTGGTAGAGGAATATGCCGGAGCAGAAATTCAGCGCAATCTGGACCAGAGCTATGCGGAGTATGTAGCGGCCGGCAACGGCTACGATTACTTTCTCCAGAATGTGGAGGACATCTACTTGACCTCGCACCTGGAAGGAGAGATGCGCACCAACGGCGATATCGATACCTTGTATCTATTTCTGTTCATCTCCTTTTTCATCCTCATCATAGCCATTATCAACTTTATGAATCTGGCTACAGCCTGGTCTGGAAGGAGGTCGAAGGAGATTGGTCTACGAAAGGTGATGGGAGCACATCATCGATCTATTAGCATACAGTTTCTGATGGAAGCAATGCTGCTGTCCATGATGGCCGTAATGTTATCTCTTCTTTTGATTTTCCTCGTTCTGCCATCTTTCAATCAATTAGTTGATAAGTCGCTTGTTCCGGATTTTAGTTCAAAACAAACCTGGCTGTTCCTTGGTGGGATAATGGTTTTAGTAGGTCTTTTGTCAGGGAGTTATCCAGCCCTTTTAATGCCCACTTTTAGGATTATTGATTCCTTAAANNAGTACCGAGCGGGCCAAGGAAGTAGGGGTCCGCAAAACGTTAGGCTCTTCGCGCGGGCGGTTGATTGGACAGTTCCTTACCGAAGCCAGTCTTATTAGCGGCATTGCTTTGGTATTGGCCTTTGTGCTGGTCTCGCTGTCGCTGCCTTGGTTCAACCAAATGGTAAACGGCACCCTAAGCCTGGCGGATAACTATTCCTGGATGGTGCCCACCGGTATTGGGCTGGCCGTCTTAGTAGGCTTGTTGGCGGGCAGCTACCCCGCCTTTGCCCTTTCTTCCTTCCGACCGGCAGTTGTGCTCAAGGGTAAACTGGAAAGCTCAATGAAGGGGGTACAGCTTCGCAATAGCCTGGTGGTGGTGCAGTTCTTCATTTCCATTCTGCTCATCACCGGTACCATCATCATTTTCCAGCAGATGAACTACTTGCGCAGCAAAGATTTGGGATTTGACACCGAGCAAATGATCGTGGTGAACCGGGCCAACGTACTGGCTACTAACCTGCTGCCTTTCATTGCAGAAGCGGAGCGTATACCGGGTGTAGAAAGCACAGGACTGGCGAATACCCAGCCGGGAGAAAATGCCTTCTACTTTGGTGCCATGTTTCAACAGCCAGGTGCTACGGAACCTACTACTACCAAGGGGATGACCGTGAACGAAGATTTCTTCCCTACCCTGGAGATGGAATTGGTAGCCGGGCGGTTTTTCGATGAGAACTTCCAGGACTCTCTCAGCATGGTCATCAATGAGTCGGCCGTGGCCGAGTTTGGCTATGACGACCCCATAGGACAGCGGGTAGAGCTCATCAATGGACAGGGACAGCCCAACACCCCGCTCACTATTGTGGGGGTAGTCAAAGACTTCCACTTTGAATCACTCCATACCGAGATTACCCCCTTCGTCTTTACCTATACGGATAGTGTTGGTGCCTACCTGTTCGTCCGTACAGAGTCTGAGGACTACCGCGAGGTACTGGCCCAGCTAGAAAGCACCTGGGACGGCATGGATTCCGGTAGCCCGTTCCAATTCTCCTTTCTGGACGAGGACCTGGACCAGCTGTACATAGCCGAGCAGCAAAATGGGAGAAAACTCACCGTACTTACCGGGCTGGCGATATTTATTGCCTGCATCGGGCTTCTGGGGCTAGCGGCCTACACGGCGCAGCAGCGCCGCAAGGAGATTGGTGTGCGCAAGGTGATGGGAGCCTCCCTGTTCCAGATCATCTTTATGCTAAGTGGCAAATTCACCCGGTTGGTGCTTATTTCCTTGGTGCTTTCCATACCGGTGGCCTGGTACTTCGCCCAGCAGTGGCTGGATACCTTTGCCTACCGTATTGGTGTCAATCCCCTGGTATTCATTCTTGCTGGAGTAGGGGCCATTGTGATGGCCTGGCTCACCGTGAGCTACCAGAGCTGGCGTGCCGCGGCGGTTAATCCCATCCTTTCTTTGAAGGAGGATTGAGGATAATATTCAGCATCAGGACTTCTGATGACCAAGAAGAAACAGGCTAGGAGACAGCCATGAAAAAGCCCTCTAACTACAGGCACGAGCTTCGGTTTGTGCCTGTTTTTTTTGTGCCTCGTTCTCCGTAAAGCTGTTATGAATTTCAAGGGGTCTATCCAAACTCCAGCACGTCGGTCCGTTGTGCACGGTTGTTCATCCAGTTGCCAGAGGTGTCTTAGAGAGCATCCTCTTTTGCAATCACCAGTTATGAACTCCAGGTAGGCAAATCCTCTTTGGAAATACTTAGCTTCATCTTACCCAGATAAAAAAGCACCGGAAGGCTCCAAGAACGCACAATGAGGAGGAAGGATTGCCGTTTTGGGGAGTGAACCTTTTGCGCAAACCCACGTCAGAGTAAGAGATTGCCTTTGGTGATTATTTTTTTGAACGCATCAACGTACAGAACAAACGAAGAACAAGATGAACAAAACCTTCCTAGTCCTAGGCATAGTAGCTACGCTATTCTACAGCTGTGACACCGGCCAACAGCAAGTAGAGTCGTTAACTACGGAACGTGATTCGCTCAACATGCAGGTAGATTCCTTGCAGACGGTAGTGGAAGAGCAAATGTACCAAGCAGAAATGCTTTCGCAGATTAGCCAATATCTGGACTCCGTAGAGGTAGACCGGCAGTGGCTGCGCACCAATCTGGAAACGGGGATTCCCGAGGACGATTATATCGCCCGCATGAAGCGGATAAACCAGTACTTGGAAGAGGCGGATTATACTATTGGTGAGCTGGAAAAAACTCGCGTTGCCTACTTGTCGCAAGTGCGCCGGCTGAAGAAGGATTTGGAAGAAGCCTTAGCAGAGATAGAGCAGTTACAACGGGTAGTGAGCGAATGGCAGGCCCGTGCTGAAGGGGCTGAGGAAACGCTAAAGCTGACTCAAGAGGAACTGGATTTAACCAAAGAAGAACTGGAAGCCCGCAATGCCCAACTGGCTTCTGCCGAAGGGGAAATTCAATCGCTGATGAGCAAAGTTACCCTGTCGCAAGGAGAGACCTTATATGCGAAGGGTGAAAGCCAGGAAAATATTGGGAATAAGACCTTTCTGTCCCGTAAGAAGAAACGGGCGGCCTACGAAGCTGCCTTAGATTACTATACTCAGGCCTTAGAACTGGGTCATACTGAAGCCCAAGCCAAAGTAGATCTGATGAAGGAAAAGCTCAAGATTGAGTAAGCAACTCCTGCTTCGGATAAAATGCTTAGGCGGTCCTTTCGTGACCGCCTTTTTATTTGCCGTATCCCGGCAACTGCATTAGCTATCTACCTCAGGTGAAGTTACCTGCACCGGTAGGTTCCCTCTGCGCTTGTAGTTGTCATTCAGCGTAAGAAAGTGGACGGCCAAAAATACTCTCACCCGGATATCGGCCAAGTTGAATACCTTCAGATTGCGGAGCACATCCTCTTCCATCTTTGGGGTGATGGTGTGGATGTTACGGAAGGTATCTGCATACTGTTTTATCAAGATGTATTCTTCTCCTAATAGATCTAGGTAGGTCTGAATTTTACCCTCTGGCTGGTATACCAAGGTCATGATCTGTTTGTTGGGATCATCGGCCCGCATTAGCATTTGATTGTTCCAGAAGGTAGCCAGGGTGCCTGAGTGGAAATCGCCAAAGGTTATGTGCTGTGCTTCGTAGGAGATAGGCAAATAGTCGGTGCCGGGTTGTCCGTTTACTACTGCAACTGCGAAAGCATGATAGCAATCCGCCAGGTCGGTTGCTGATTCTTCCAACAAGGCACACTGCTGGGTTTCGAACAGCTGTAGCATAGCCTGCAAGTCCTCCAGTTCATTTTCGGTGAAAATTTCTGCCATCCCCGTGGCCTCCGCCACAGGATTGGTAGCCGGTGGGGTGCAATTTGAAATAGCGAAAGTGAGTGCGATGAAAAGCAGTGGGTACTTCATGACTTATATGGTTTGGGCGGCAAAATAAGCGAATTAGCCTTTATCACCACCCCTATTTTCTGTTGGCTTTTTTTGTACTTAGTTCTACGGTTTTGGTTTGTTTTTGTACCAAAATATAGCATGTGTCCATGGCCTTCTTACAGAATTGGACCAAAGCCAAAGCTCTTTATTTGAAGAAAAATTCGGAGAAAAAACTCCGATTTATCTGTTTTTTTATTGTTCCAAAAAGGAGAAAATAAACAACTTGTTTAATTATCAACCGGCCTAATTAAACAAAATAGCCGGGATTGGGGCCAAATAAAATTTCAAAAAGGTAAAAATGAAAATATGATAAAAATGGCTTTGGTATTTTACGTAAAATAAAATTTGTTTAAAAATCAACGGGCAATAGTTGAACAAACGAAAAAAACAGCGAGTTGGCAAGGTGAGAAAAACAAATTACAGATTTCACTATGGACATGTTCAATCTGAATTCATTATTTGCCGCATCGCTGTCTAATGATGATTACGTGGGCTTCACGTTTTTTGTTGGGTCGATGGCGATGGCGGCCGCCACAGTTTTCTTCTTTATGGAAAGAGGAAGCGTGGAAGGGAAGTGGAAGACCTCCCTGTTGGTATCTGGGCTTATTACCTTCATTGCAGCAGTACACTACTACTACATGCGGGGGTACTGGATCGATAATGGTACTTCGCCTACTGCCTTGCGGTACATCGACTGGACGCTTACGGTCCCCCTGATGTGTGTGGAGTTTTACTTGATCTTGAAGAGCTTCGGCGCCAAGATTGGGTTGATGTGGAAGATGATTTTCTTCTCAGTAGGTATGTTGGTAACGGGATATTTAGGTGAGACTGTATTCCGTGATAGCAATGTAATCTGGGGTATTATTTCCACACTCTTCTATTTGGGTATTGTGTACGAGATTTGGTTTGGGGGAGCTAAGAAACTGGCAGCAAGCTCAAACGATCCTCATTTGCAAAAGGCTTTCCGAGCGCTAGGCCTGTTTGTACTCATTGGGTGGGGTATCTATCCTATTGGGTACTGTGTGTTACCCGGCAATATTTTACATGGTGTCCTAGCCATTGAAACACTCGATTTGGCGTATAACCTTGGGGATGCCATCAACAAAATTGGCTTTGGCTTAGTGATTTACGGTTTGGCCGTCAACAGTAAGAACAGCTAAAGGCCTCTCAATCTACCCTTTACGATATTTTGAGGGAGGCCTTTTTCAGGTCTCCCTTTTTCAATCATTTATCCTACGCCATGCAAGCGGACTACATCATTGCAGGTGGAGGGGGAGCTGGGCTTAGTTTGTTGCATCATCTGCTTTTTAGCCCGTTGCAACACAAACGCATCTTGGTGCTAGATCGGGAAAGCAAGGAAACCAATGACCGAACGTGGTGCTACTGGAGTGCTCAGCGGCCTCGATATCAGTCTGCGGTGCACCACACCTGGGATACTATGGCTTTCCATACCCATACCTTTTCCCACACTGCCAAGATTTCTCCTTACACCTACTACCATATTCGGAGCGCAGATTTCTATCAGGAAGTGCGTGAACTAGCGGCTTCCTTTTCCAACGTGGATATCATACAGGCAGAGGTATATGGGTCTGGCGAAACTAGCGATTCTGTTTGGGTAGAGACCAGTTTAGGTATTATAAAGGCCTCCTATCTGTTTACCAGTGTGGCCTCTTTACCTAGTTTACCTCCCCATCCGCACCATACTTTGTTGGCCCAGAATTTTCTGGGTTGGCGGATAAAAACGGCACAGTTAGCCTTCGATCCAGGGGTCTTTACCCTGATGGATTTTAGGGCAGAAGACCAGACGCTGCCTACCTTTTTCTACATGCTTCCGTATTCCGAATCGGAAGCCTTGGTGGAGGTAACTCAGTTTTCGCCTCAGTTCCATTCTTTTGAGGGTTTTGAGGAAAAACTGCACCGGTACATTACGGATCAGCTGGGGGTAACCATGTATGCGATTGAGGAAGACGAAGAAGGGAGTATACCTATGACTTCCGTTCAATTTCCAACCCAGGAGGGAGAACGAATTTATCGGATTGGTACCGTAGGCGGGGATACTAAGCCCACTACCGGCTACACCTTTCAGAATATTCAGAAGCACTGTAAACAAATTGTAGCGGAGCTACAGGGGAAGCGGATAACCAGGCGAATGGGGTCCAGGTACCGTTTTTTGGATCGCCTCCTGCTCCACATTATGCGAGAAGAACCAGAAAAGGTAAGCTACATAATGGAGCGTCTGTTTGGTTCTACGCGTTGGCCTACCATCCTCCGGTTTTTAGACGAAGAAAGCCACCTACTACAAGAACTCAAGATGGTGGTTCGTCTGCCCTGGTTCCCCTTTCTACGAGCTCTTTTTTCACCCAAATCACAGAAGCCTCATGTTGCGTTGGAAACTCCTGTTGCTAGGGAGCGTATGGCTAATACCGAGTAGCTGGTTGTCGAGCACGGTGGCCATGGCTGTAGCCGGTATCCTGGTTCTGCTGGTAGGGATACCTCACGGCGCTACCGACCATGTGATATTCAACGTTCTTAAGCAACGGCACGTGAAGCAGTCGGTGCCCATTACTTTCCTACTCGGCTACCTAGGCATCATGTTGGTATACCTACTGCTGTGGTGGTGGCAGCCGGGCTTGTCACTCATCATTTTCCTGGTCATCTCGGCCTACCACTTTGGTGAAACCCAACTGATTCGTTCACCCAAAGCCGAGGTTGGCAATCAATATTTGTACCTGAGTTGGGGGTTGTTTTTGTTGGCAGCGCTACTCTTGTTTCATATAGATGAAGTAGCTACGCTGTTGGTTCCCTTGGTGGGAGTTCCTGCCTTTTTCGATTGGCTAGCGCAGCACACCGTTACGCTATTAGCCTTTGCAGGAGCTAACTTGGTGATCACTTGGTCATGGCAGGCCTGGCGAGCCGGAGACTTCCAATTTCTGGGCTGGCAAGCCTTGGAAATCGTGGTGCTCCTATTACTGCTTTGGCGTACACCCGTGCTAGTAGGCTTTGCCTTATTTTTTGCTTTGTGGCATTCGCGTGATGCCACCCTGGAACAGTTGGCCCGGTTCCGTGCCCTGCAGCCTCTCATCACCTTGCAGCAATGGGTGAAGATGGCTCTGCCCTACACGCTAATGAGCCTGGTGGGGATCGCAACGCTGATTGGTATTTGGCAAGTATATCAGGTAGCCATTTCACCCGTTACGGTATTCTTTGTTGGGGTGAGTTTGCTCACCATGCCACACATATTATTGATTTATCGCTTTTACCAGCTGCCCAGCTCCGTTACGGACCCAAACTCCATGGCAGCGGCTCAGTAATTTTATTACCTTTCTTAGCGTAATAACTTACCTATTATGACTAAGCAACTATTGCCTATGCTTGTCTTAGGCGCCTTTTTGACGGCTTGCGGTGGTAGCAAGTATCCTGACCCCATCGAAAATCTGGAAAGCCTCACGGCCACTGTAGGGGCGTATGAGGAATACACCTTGGGCAATAAGGAGAATGGGGTGATGCTGGTAACCGACTATGGTGAAATAACCGCCGATGTGATCCGACAAGGGGAAGATACCCTCCGCATCTATTGGGAGAAATACGATCAAGACCAGGGCAGTTTCTATACGGCACTCTACACTAAGCAGCCGGAAGGGTGGGTTCCTGTGTTCGTAAACGAATACGTGGTAGGGTCCATTAGTATACAGGAGGATCTGGACGGAGACGGCACCGATGAGTTTATTATTGATAACCGGATAGACAACTCCTCTGGGGGCGGTGGCAATTATGAACTGTACCGTAAGAATGGCGAGGGGCAGTATGTGAAGCAGCAATCTTTTGCAGACTGGAATTACAACATGATGATGATGTGCTGCAACAGCATGGAGCTCACCGTTCGGGATGTGGAGGGGACCCGCTATCTGGAGGTGAAGGAGTATTCCAGCGCTATGAACGAAGAGACCGGCATGCTGAATGAAGCTACCGTATACCGGCCTATGCGGTATGAGGGGAGCAAGGGCTTGGTAGAGCATGAAAATGCCTATTTGCTGGTGCAGGGTAATGACGTTTGGGTGCGCAGTGAGCCTACCACCGGTAGCGTGGTTATGCGGCTGAATGAAGGTGATGCCGCTAAGGTACTAGAGGCAGGTAAGGAAGAGAAGATCAACGGTAGGACGGATATGTGGTAC
The DNA here is from genome assembly GCA_003454975.1 of Cytophagales bacterium. Taxonomy (GTDB): domain Bacteria; phylum Bacteroidota; class Bacteroidia; order Cytophagales; family Cyclobacteriaceae; genus DMST01. The sequence continues at coordinate 13,779 of DMST01000149.1, forward strand.
CGGATACAGCATGAAGGAAACGACGGGTGGATTTTTGGAGCCCAGACTTCCATAGCGCAAGCTTTCAGTTTTGATCTGGAAACCGAGGAGGGTATACGGGACCTACTGGTAGCGGTAGATGACGACTTTGCCGAGTACGAAGCGGGTACGTGTATTTACGAGCTTCTCAATGCCTCCACTGACTTTTATGTGATGGTGCAGTATTGCAGTCAGGAGGAATCGGAACAGATGAAGCTTAACTTCTACAGTGTGGGCCATGACTATTCGCTCATTGATAGGACCACTTTTGAAGATGCTGAGTTTACTACCGTGGTCTGTGATGATAGTGGAGATTACGCCATCTATTGCTGGGTGAGTGACCAATCCTTTTACGCAGAACCTTACCGGCATTATGAGTACGAATATGAAGGAGAGGTAGAGGAGAGTTTTGAATTGGATGCCTTATATATCCAATTGGATGAGGAAGGTAACTGGACTTGGGAGTGGGAATCTGAAATGAGCATATAGTAAAGGGAAGGTGTTTTCCCCTGAATTTGGTAAACCTTATTAATTGGGGCTGACCGCGATCCAAAATTCCAATACCTTGGAAGTCAAAATCGTATTCAGCCCTTTTTGATATGCCTAGGTCTATCCTCTTCCTTTTATTCATTACAAGTCCCATTCTGGCCCAAACCCCAAGCGAGGAAGCTACCGCCAATTACCTGGAGTCCATTCGAGATCAAGAGGCCTACCTGCGTCAGTTTTTCCAGTACATGCCCAAGGGAGGCGACTTGCACCATCACTTTTCCGGTTCGGTGTACGCAGAGACCTTCTTCGAGATTGCAGAACAGGATAGTCTGTGGGTGAATATGGAGACAGGAATGGTGTCTGGTGCTTATCCTTCAAGAGGGGGAAGTACCCAGCCTCGCTATTCGGTGCAAGACCTGATTGCTACGGGGAAATGGCAAAAGGCACGAGTTCAGCTTCTGATGGATTGGTCCAACCAATACTTTGATCCCTCTTGGGGACCATCCGATGAGCAGTTTTTCAATGCCTTTGGCAAGTTTGGTGCCGCAGCGGATGCAGATAGGGCGAAAGGCTTACTGAAGCTAAAGGAGCGTGCCAAGAACGAGAATGTCCAGTACATAGAAGAGATGCTCACCGGAGTGCGAACCCCCTCCTTAGGGTTTGAGAAAGGGAAGAATGAGGTGTTTTGGAGACTTCAAGGGGACAAGCAAGCCTCGGAACTGGAAAGAGTACTCGAGGATACGTATTGGGAATACATGAGGGATACCACTTACACAAACGCCATAAACAAATACGTGAGCTACATAGAATCCTTACATAAGGCTTTGGTGCTTGACGATCAGGAGTTTAAGATGCGTTTCCAGACCTATGGTTCCCGAAATAGCGAGCCGATCAAGGTGTTTGCCCGCCTCCTCGCAAGCTTTCAAGCGGCCCAGCAAAGTGACCTGATTGTCGGGGTCAACTTTGTGTCGCCAGAGCACTACTTGGTGAGCATGCGCGACTACTGGCTACACATGCAGATGTTTAATTTCTTGAAGTCCATGTACAAGGATGTACCACTCACCCTGCATGCGGGTGAGTTAACCGTAGGGTTGGTCCGCCCGGAAGACCTGAGCTGGCACATTGATGCTGCCGTGAACGTAGCGGGTGCTCAGCGCATTGGGCACGGAATTGATATCGCTTATGAGAGGAATTCTAATGCCCTGCTGGCACAAATGGCTAATGAAGAAGTAGCTGTGGAGATTAATCTGACCAGCAATGATTTTATTCTTGGAGTATCCGGTAGCGAGCATCCGCTTACTATGTACCACCGGGCCGGTGTGCCGTTGGTCATTTGTACCGACGATGCTGGTATCCTGCGCACGGATCTTACCCAGCAGTTCGTGATTTTGGCCCGGGACTACCCGGAGCTATCCTACGCGGATATCAAACAGTTTGTATACAACAGCATCAGATACAGCTTCATGAGCCAGCGAGGCAAGAAGGAAGGGATCGAATGGCTGGATGCTCGGTTCAAAGCCTTTGAGCTGGAGGTGGCTGGCTGGAAATATTGACCGAAAATCCGTACTTTTGAAGAAAGAGTTTAGAGGGAGATATTGGTGCTCCCTTTTTTTGTTCATGCTCACTGTACCCCAAGCGTTCCTGCAAAACGATGCCGTTACCAAAGTATTAGTAGACGGCCAAAACTGCCTTATTGATAAGGTGGCCTTTGAGATAAATGCAGATAATGAGCGCTATGTAGCCCAACCTGCACTCACGGTGGTACGATCGGGCAAACTGCGTATCAGTGCCCAAGACGGGATGGGGATGATAGTAGAGCCAGGGCAGATGGTTTTTTTACCCGTGGGTGTCTATTTCATTAGTGATCTCATTCCGGAGAATGAGCCTTTTCGGGCTTTTGTATTCTTCTTTGAAGAAGCTTTGCTGGCTGAGTTTCTCAAGGAATTTCCAACACCCCTCGAAGCCCTCACGCCGCAGCTATCTTTGTTTGGCTTTCCAGAATCCCTGGCCACTTTTACGCAAGGCCTGCTAGATCTATATGGCCCCTATACTCAAGGCCCGGTAACCCGGTACAAACTCTTAGAGCTGCTGCATCTGGCCCACGGTGCCTTACCCGGAAGCGCCTTTTTGCAATGTTTGCAAGCCAGCCAGTTTCGTAAGCGGTACAGCATTACTGCGCTCATGGAGCAGCATTATGATAAGCCTTTCAGTGTGGAGGATTATGCCCACCTCACGGGGCGGTCCTTGTCCACCTTTCACCGCGATTTCAAACGACAGTTTGGTGAAGCACCCAAGCGGTGGTTGGTAGCCCGTCGCTTGGACCGGGCTCGGGATCTGCTAGCTCAGCAACCCCAACAGAGTATTCAAGACCTGGCCTTCCAGTTTGGTTATGACAATGTGAGCCACTTCATCAAAGTCTTTCAGGACAAATTTGGGCAGTCACCCAAGCAATGGCAAATCGCCGCCAGGCAGGGGCGGGGTGTTTAATTTGGCATAAGGAAAAGCCACAGGGTAGTATATTAGTGGCTCAAACCATGCTACCATGCTCTCACGCTTTTCCCAGCTACTTTTTCTTCTGGCGTTGTCCTTTAGCATCCCTTCCTTCGCCCAGATTCAGGGCGACTATGCCTCTTCAGATTCTAAAGCCCATTTCGGTATAGATACACGCGCTTGGTTTCGGCGATCTCACCCGGATACCGAGCGTATCTGGCAGCTAGGCCTGGGCTTTCAGTCGATCACCGACGTGCCCGTGAAGGTCAACGTAATGTACTATCCCACCTCTCACGTTACCTATCCCGCGCGGGCGGCCAAATGGGAAGAGGAGGGCCAGCCCTGGCTGGAATTCACCGTGCGCGACCG
>DMST01000049.1:0-150 GCA_003454975.1 Cytophagales bacterium
GGGGTGGGGGAGCCAAAGCCATCACCTCCGTCTTGTATTGCAGTACGTGCCGGAAGAGGCCCTCCCTTACGTGCGCGCTCAACCCAGGCGCATAAGCATCGATGGAATCTTGTGACGATTGGGCCAGAAAATAGAGTGACAGCGGCTGGG
>DMST01000049.1:201-5942 GCA_003454975.1 Cytophagales bacterium
GGTCCGGATGCGATTTCGCATAGGCCAGCCGGATGAGTAGGATGTCTTCCTGAAGGGCAGTTTCCTTACTCAGGAAATAGTACACGGAATCCATATTGGGTTCCTGGGTGGCTAGGGCTTTTGCCAGTTGTAGCTGCCCTTCGCTTATTTTTTGTTCTAAGGCCATGGTCTGGTTCCGTACTTCCCACCAAGCGGCATCCGTGCCGGATCCGGCTACCGTATACGCCAGCTGCTGCTGGTCGTAGCTGCCCTCTACGTAGGCGTGGCTCTCTGGCAGTACCACCAACCCAATGGACCGGTGAATGGGCCGCTGGTAAGGGCCTCGCAAGGTAGGATAGCGCGCCACTTGGGGCGTGAGGGTGAGCATCACCGTATCCCCTTCGGGCAGGTTATAAGTGAAGTAGCCCTGGGTACGGTACAGGGTGTCTTCCGTGGGCCGATTCCCGTACTGGGTCAGTGACTTGCTTTGGAGCAAAAGGGTGTCGCCGCAGGCTTCATCCAGGGAGATGACCACCTGGGCCTGGGGTAGGTCTGGGGAGGTGCAAGCGGCCACACAGGCGAAAAGGGCCAGCCATCCGATGGTTTGTTTCATAGGGGTGTTTTGGGATCAGTCCGAAAATCTGGTGACTTTACTCCTTTTAAACAACCACAACAAGGAAGCAACTTACTTGAATAGAATTCAGAAAACAGAATCAATTGATATTCAGTGACTTATTATTCGCTCAAAAATTACCACCGCAGTACGAAAGGAGAATGCAAAATCTTATAATAGCATTTATCCCCAGAAAAATTGCTTGACCCGTGTTTTGTGAGGTGCCCGGTTTCCTGGGTGGGGGCAGGTACGAGTTTGACAGGGTGAAGGTGATCCCTTCAGATAAAACAGGCCGCGCATCCCTCATCGTCCCCCAGGATATCTAGCAGATACGGCGTGTGGGCTGTCAGCCAGAGCTTGGGCCTTTTCGTAGGCCGCCAGGGCATCGGCTTTTATTTTGTGGAGGCACGCGGGTTGGATCAGTTCTTCCAGATGCTAGACTTGGCCGGATGCGCTTCGAAGTGAAAAAATACGCTACTATTCTATGGTCTTATGCTATGGTATAAATGATTTTACATAAAAATGTTACATTTAAAGCAGATATGCTTTGTCAAGGAGATGTTCATTTCTTACGACTCAACTGCTCTAGAGCTAAAGCAATAGATTAATTTGGGAAACAGAAAATCAATACAGTTTCTTTTATGAAATTCTTCCAATCAACCTTTGGTCTGTTTCATTTGGCTGAGGTAAATTCTTTATAAGTTGAATGATTATCTCATTTGCTAGATTTCTAATTCTACTATTTCTAGTCCTTTCGTTTGATCTAACCCTAGAGATTATGGAGTATTTGACACTTAGTTGACTAATCATCTCTAGTAATTGCTTTTGAACTAAGTACTCTACTGCCTCGCGATAGGTACTTTCTACGCTAAAAAAAAGGTAAGATTTTGGTAATGGAAAACTATATAACCTCAGATCACTAACAGTATCAATGTCTAGTCCAAATTCCATCAAAAATCTTTCTCGAAGAGTACCTCTCATGTCTAAATGTTGATTTGCTCTTCCAAGAGTTCCAACCCTACTATTTGTCATCCCCACATACATAAACTTATATTCCAAACTTACCCATACATAAATGTAAGCCTGTTCAAAGCCGATGAAAATTGTGGAAAATGGCGTTTCAATTGGTTTCATTAGAACCAAAATTAGGTGGCAGCTGCCCATCTAGTTTTCTAACCATGTTTGCTAAAAACTCAGATGATATTCTTCGATACTCTGTCAAAATTCTTTTGATCTCATCATAGTTAGAATCAGGAATGTTTTTGTAGGCATAGATTTCTGATTCAGCGAACTGAAGAAGCATCAATTCAAAAATAATCTGGAGTCCTGCATTTTCACCATTTTCTTCAAATATCAATCTCGAAAATCTATGATACTTATTTATGCGTACACACTCTTCTTTATCCGTATCCCAGTATGGCTCGAATAGATTATTGTCCTCAACTGAGGATACTCTGAAGATTTTCTCTGCGGAAGGATTGTCTCCCTTTATTGCGTTTTTGATGTCCTCTTCAGTAAACTCTTGATCATCGCTCACCTCCTCACCTAGATCTTCTTTGTACATCTTTGTTACATTCTTGGCGAGTTTAGCCATGTCTGTAGATAGCTTCTCAATTCTTTCTTTTGCTTCCCCTTCTTCTAAAAGCTTATCTCCAGGCAATAAATCAATTTGTTCAAAATCATCAACAATATTGTTGCTGACTTCATTTGGTTTCTTATTGGTGATTTCCTTAATCAAAGTTCCTGCCCGTAACCACGCTTTTTTACTTTTTGCCTTTCCTTCTTGAATGAAATCACTAATCGAATTGAAGGCTTCGTCTGATAGTGTGAGGTTCGCTTTTTTTACATCAATATTGAAATAATCATCCGCACTATCATCGATTAAAATTCGCCCTCTAAAAGAGAAGAAATCCTGGTCCATAGGGATAATTCCTTCTAGTCTCGATGCCCAAGATATCAGCCTTTTATTGCGGTATACATAGAACCCATAATTGCCAGAGCCAATAAGATATTTGTCTCGAATTTTTCCTGCTGCATTAGTTCCAGGTTCTTTTAGATTAAATGTTGGAGGATGTGGAAGTTGTGTCGCTTCAATTTTTATCTGAATACCTTCTTCACCATCAATAGTTATGGATTTTTCTTTTTCTATCCATTTAACCTTTGTCCCATCCCAAACAGTTTCATCTAGATTTGTATCAGCTTCATCTGTAAATAGTGGATCAATTGGGGTGACCTTATTTCCTGTCAGGTAAATATTAAGATTATTCTCTGCAATGAAGTAATAATAGATTACTCCAGTCTTTAATGTAAGTTCCTTAATTGTATTTTTGACACTAGGGTGATTTACTTTCCTTATCTTAGAAAGACGTACAATAGTACCCTTCTTTTTGGGGAGATATTTATGAACAAGTTCATTATCACTTTCATCAAGAGGCCCCTTGGTGGCAAAGTACTTTTTGCTTTGAATAACTTCCTCTAGATTTACCCAATACTTGTTAAAACCAGTACCATCCGAGGAGATAACTTGCAGTAAATCAGCTTGGGAAAATGCAGCAGATTTTAATCCTAACCCAAATTTAGACAATGAATTTTCTTCATAACCAGCATCAGAGGCTCCTAATTTTAGGGCTTCAAGAATCCCATTATCATTCATCCCTGAACCATCATCAATTATTACATATTCTGAAACATTGTTTCGCCTGCTATCTGCAAGGTCGTCTCTTTCCTTATTAATTATTAGATGAATATTTTTTGCTTGTGCTCGAACACTATTGTCGATAATGTCACAGATTGCAGAAGTGGTAGTATACCCAATGCGGCTTAGACCGAAAAGCAACCTTCCCGCATCAATACCGATGTCAACTTGGCTCATGAAATACTTATTTTAAATAAAACAGGCGGCACATCCATCCTCTTCAGTGAGGATGTCCAAAAGATAAGGAGAATTTTCACTCTTTTTAGATTGAGCTTTCTCGTAGGCAACTAATGCATCCTCTTTGATTTTTTGGATGCGGGCGGGTTGGATCAGTTCTTCGAGTGTTTCTTCATCGCTCCAGCTATAGCCATCTTTTTCGTACTGCATCGCCTTTTTGAAAAGTTTGGGGTGTTGCTCGTAGAGCCAGACCCACTCAATCTTCTGCTGATAGAAGCAGAAAAAGCATCCGCTGCGGCTGCGGGCGTAGCGACCCACCTTGCCATTGACCTCATAGGTACGCTCTTGGTAATACTCGGGTACACCCACGCCACTCTCTTCGAGCAGCCGGAAGATATCGGCCTTCACCAAACGGTCCTCGTTATCGAGGAGGGAATAGGTGTTAAGCTGCCCAATGGGGTAGGGCCGCTCCTGGGCTTGCATCCATGTCTGGGTCACGTGGTTGAAGGCGAGGGCCGATACATTGAGCAGGTCACTGAGCTTCTTGGCTTGGGCATAGAACTTCCCGATGGGCCGATCTAAGATGGCCTGTATGCGCTGTAATGTATCTCCGGAAAGCTGCTGGGCGTAAGCCTCATGCAGAAAGGGGATGGAGGCTTGAGCTAGCATGGGGCGAATGACATCCTCGCTCCATAGGTTGTGCCGAAAGGGGAAGATGGTCTGGATATTGGTCTTCTTGCTGATGTAGCCGTCCCGGTTCTCATCGTCGCGGATACCCACGTAGCTGATCACCGGACCTGTACCCACCCACTTCTCAAAGGGTTCCAGCTTCATTTTCTTAGTGCACCAGCGGCTAATGCTGCTGGGCAGGTAGCCTCCGTACTGTTCTAGAAAGTGATCGAAGGGCGTGTCCTTATCGGACTCTACCGTTTCCAGTTTGGTCACAGATTTACCCAAGTAGGCTTCTAGCCGCTCAATGAGTTCATAGGTCTCATCAAGTTCTTTCCCGGTATCACAGAAATAGTATTCGAGGGGAAGCTCCGGGTGCTTGTCGTGCAAATAAATAGCCAAGGCGGCGCTGTCCTTCCCTCCTGAAATTCCGATTACGTGCCGTACGTCTTGGTTATTTGTCATGCTCCTCGTGTAGTAGTTTGTATAAGATAGCAATTAAAAGGTCTCGATCAGTTCCCAACGCGGCTTTCAACTTTTCCACATGCCCCTGTGCCTCGGCTAGGCGAGCTTTCGGGACACGAATTTGTTCTGCTTGGGTTCCGGCTCCTAGGCTGGTCAATTCCACCTTAAAGATTTCTTCGTCTTGGGGTACGGATTCGGCATGTTCGGATACTTCCACCAAGTTGTCGAGGGCATGTAGGGCCGCTTTCCATTGGTCTTGGAAACGGGGGATATCCTCATCAGTGAACTTATCTAGTTTCTTGCCACAAACCCCTTGTACGAGGCTGTCGAGATAGGCATTGGGCTCCTCAATTGTAGACTGCATTCGCTTGAGCCAGCGGACTTGCTCTGGGCCAAGGCGGTGGGAAGGTAAATCGGTATAGCGATTTTGTAGCCGGGCCTTCCAATCGTCAATCGTAAGATCCTCGTGGGCGATGCTTTGCGAGATAAAACCCGAGATGTGGTCTTTCAAATCCCGGTCGGCATGCTTCAGCTGATCAATGGCCGCCTGCAAGTGGTCGCGATAATCTTCGATCTTTTTCTCATTGCCCCGGAGATCTTCCATGCGGAAATGCAATGCCTCGGGAAAGTCCTCAAATAAGGCTTTCTCTACATCCTTGGCCTGCTTCATGGCCTGCCGTAGGTTTTGGGCTTCCACCGTGATTTGTCGCGTAGCTTGTGCGTAGGGTGACAAGCCACGGTAGAACGTAAGGAATGGCCGCACGGTAGCGGTATATTGTTCTCCACCCATCCCTACGGTAGGATCGAGGTCGAGCAATTGTCGATATTTTCGAAATACCTCTTCGTTGATTTCGGAGAGGTTGAAGGCTTTTACATTGTATTTCTGCGGGGTCTTTACCACCAAGTCCAGAATGTCGGGCGTCAGCTTCGGAATGTATTGGTCGTTTTCTCCGTAAAGGGCGTATTCGTTGTGCTGTATGAACAAGAAAATGGGTACCCAGAACTCCACGAGTCCTTGCTTGAGCTTGTAAGGTGGAGCCAACAAGCTTTCGACAAAATCGGCCACGAGACGTTTGCCCGAACGGGTCGTTTCCAAGAACGCTTGGCTGGCCTCCCAAAGGCTTTCGATTCCCGAACCTTTTT
>DMST01000049.1:5981-12179 GCA_003454975.1 Cytophagales bacterium
AGCGCGCCACTGGTAACCGCCATCTTTCGGAAAGTGCATGCCCGTTTCGCGAAGTAGGGCACGGTATACCGTCTTCTCGGGCGGGAAGCTTTGATCAGGGATTCCTAAATCTTCCTCGTAGGGATTGGCTAATAGCTGTACTACCAACGCCTTTCTTGCCGTTGCCAAAGCACTGCTTAGACGGCTTTTGTTCACCATCTCGTTGCGAAACTGTGGCGTAGCCGGATAGGTCTCGCGCATGATCTTCGACAGCAGTTGGTTATAGGCTTTCCGATTGGCAGGCGTTTTGTTCTCCCCTTGCCAGTACCACTGTATGGGCGCTTGGCCCGAAAATAAATCTTGATGTATGCGCGCGTGGAGAGCCTGTAGGTACTGGGTCTCGTCGCGTTTGAGCTCACGCAGGGCCGCTCGATCCTCAAGATTATCTTCCATTACCTTGCGTACCTTGGCTAATTCCAAGAGCAAGAATTCTAAATGTCCTACCTCGGTATACAGGCCAAATAATACGGCGGGATATCCCTCGCGAGAGGTTGCTTTTACTTCCTCTTCGGTGATGTCTTTCGAGAACAGTAGTTGAATAATGCCGTCGGTTTCACCCCATGGCGTTGCGATCTTCGCTAGCCGATCGCTGACGTGTACGGCAAAGAAACGCGGGGTACCGACCTGGTAGCTGATCTCTTTGGCCGCCAAGTAGGTAGCGGGGTTTTGCAAGGCCTCTTGCACCATCCCCAATACGGGTAAGGCTTCTCCCGCCAATTCAGCTTCTGCCTTTTCTAGTGCTTCGGAGAAATCTAGATCGGTGCCAATGGTCATTGAATACCGACGGTTGAACCGCGTGTAGCGAATCAGGTGTTTCTTTTCTAGGTACGCAAGGGCTGCCTCTACTTCCGTAACCTCCGCGGTAATCGCCAAGTATTCATTTAAAAAGTCCGTATCTAAGTTCGCGCCTTGGGGCGCGAAGAGCGCGAGCAAACCAATGACCTTTAAGAGCAGCTGAGCTTCCTCTTTGTGGGCATAGTCTTCTCCATCGAGTACTTCCAAGCTTTCCCGAATCGCCCGCCATTTCATATGATGGCGGTTGGCGGTGGTTTCCAGGAAGAAGTGTAGATGATGAAAAAGGTAATCGTATACTGCCCCTACGTGGAAGTAGTTATCGCCGCGCTCGGTGAGGAAGGCATTGACGCCCTGCGTTTCTTCACTGTGTAAGAAGGTAAACAGCGAGCGCTCATTTTGCCCGTATAGCTGCAAGGCCATGGTGATCACCGCACCAGCCAAAGGATCGAGTGGAAACAGGTTTTCGGTGGTTTCCAAATCAAAGTAATCGCGCAAGGGATAAACCCGGGCACGATCAATGGTATCCATCAGGTCCGATAGATTATCAGGAACCTCTTTTTGGGTTTGGCCCAATACCTTCGAAGCAATGAGCAGCATTTGCTCCACAGGTTCGTTGAAAGTCAGGGTCCGAAAACGGCCGTTTACCTTGTCCCATTCATTGCGCTGCTGCCGGGTAAGGTTACGCCCATAGGAACTGAAATCTTGGTGCAGGGTGGTAATGAGCCAAATATTCTTGGTGGCATCGTTGGCCCACTCGGCCAACTGCTGCATAAAATACAGCTGGCTATTGGGATCTACTTTGGCCGCGTATTCCAGATGCTTACCAAATTCATCAATGACAATCACAAGGCCCTTCCCGTCTAAGCCTTGGTAGTACTTGTCCAGCGCTTTGATCAGTTCGGAGGGGCGGTATTTGGTGCGGCCAAATTGAATTTTCTCAGCTACAGCTTCAATGATAGAATTGGATTCTCCTACGAGCACCAAGCTATCCCAGCCCGTAGCGCCCATATCGGCAACCGCATCCGCGAAGGCTCCTTGGCCTTGCAAGCTTTGGAGCAGCTCCAGCACGTAGCTCGACTTACCCGTACCATAGGCGCCCACGAGGGTAAACGAACGGGTGCCCTTGGGGTATTCACGCGTCATCACGTCCCACGTGCGTTGCACGTTGGGGGTTACGATGTAGCCTTGGTTGGGGCTTTCGTCACGCAGTAGATTGACCGATGGCGAAAACTCAACCGACATGGTAATAGTGTTTAAGGACTTCTTGAGCAGCCATCTTTTCTTGGAACTGCATTACGGCGTTACCCGCCGTCTCACTGTAACGAATATACTCAGTATATGTATCTTCGAGTTGGCGGATTTTATCGTATAGGCCCTCTTGGGTCAGCAAGAATATCTTACCGGGACCGTTGGGGTCTTTCCGCAATTCGTCCAAAGTAATGGTAAGCCGACCCGAATACTGCCTCAAGATCGCGTAAAGCAAAATCTCTTTGGGTAGTTCGGGCTGTGTGCCCGGCTTGGTAGCAAGCAATTCGATATGATCATCACGCATGCGATCTTGGAGGCTCCGTACCTGCCGTGATTCCCGATGGAATAAGGGTAGGTCTACCAAAATGCTAGCGTAGGTATCCTCAATTTCTTCTGCCTTGCTCGCCTTTTTACCAAGGTAGGTCTGTCCAAACACTTGTACGTCGCGTTTTAGCGTATTGGCATTGAGGGTTTGGCCCTCGTTTTTACCCACTTGGGTTAGGTATTGCTCCAAGGCTTTTTCGGTAAACTCGTAGGGCTCGGCCAGAAAATGGTTGAAGGTTAGCTGATAAATATCCGCTACGCCTTGGGTAGCTAGCTTGTAATGCAGGAGCCATAGCGTACCAATATCCTCTAGGTAGGGGTCTGCACCGTTGGACTCATCAAAAATCAGGTGAGCCCACTCAGTTATCTGTTGGTTTTCATCTACAACGCCAAAAGCCTTAAGCCAAAAGCGAATAGACCGGACCATATTTTTTCCTACTCCTAGCTGAACCACTGCCTCCTCGGCATTGAAGTCCCCCCCTTCTTGTAGAAAGTCATAGCCTTTTTTCAGCCAGAATGATTTACATGGAAAGGATTCGTGCCCAGAGAAGGTAAGCGCCATCGACGGTATATAAACTAAGGAGGACTCTACTAGTCCTGTGAAAGCGATTCGAAATTAGCCCACGAAAGTATAAGATATTGAAGAAAAAAACGAGGGTTACCCGTGATGGTTTTGGATGATAGCGGGAAGCTTATTTCTGAAAGAATCGGTCCTCCTCCCAGTGTTCGGGATTGTTTAGGATGTACTGGGTGATCCGGTTATAGGATTTCGGATCGCGTATGATGTGATCATGAAACCGGGCCTGCCATTGGAATAATGGGGTTGTTTGCCGGGCTTGTTTGGTTACTACTGATTTGAATCCGCGAATGATGGAGGATACATTTTTCCGTTGGGGACCAAATTGGTTTTTAGGGGGTGGGGTATTGGTTGGCCCTGACAGGGGTTGATTTTGGGGATGCGACGTAGAGACACGATGCATCGTGTCTCTACCACCCAACGCAGGGCCTCTGACATCATCGTCCCCCAACGCACGAACCTTGGGGTCAGCATCCCGCCCCTTAGCCGCGATACAATGATCACCATCTGCCTGATCTTGCACATTATATTGGTTTCGGCCAATGATCAGAATGCCGTGGAAATGATTGGGCATTACTATGTAGGCTCCAAGAGTCAAATTCATATCAGGGCGAGTAGCAGGAGTTCGCAGCCATTCAGTGGAGACGATTTTTCCTATGGGGGATGGGTGCATTATGTTTTGCTCGATTTTTCCGAACCAAGGTTCTCGGTGTTGAGTGCAAATGGTAACGAAATAGGCACCGTGCCAAGCGTAATCCCAATTGGGATGCCTCGCAGAGGTGGTTCGGTACATGCCTTGGTATCGGTCAGACATAAGGAAGAAAGCAAATTAACAGATGCCCTGTGGAAGAGGCTTCTTTCTAATGTACAAACCCTAGCGCAAGATACCCACTGTCAAGGGTTGGCTAACAGATTTAAGGTCTGCAAGGATAGCATAATGGCTTCCGCTACTTGAGCAATTTCTTCCACGGTTTGGGTGTGACTCACCCCAAACCGCAAGGCCCCAAATGCCTCTTCGTTGCTTCTCCCCATCGCTTGCAGTACGTGGCTAGGCTCTATGATGGCAGCCGTACATGCCGAACCCGTAGCGGCCATTATCTCCGTCTGTGCCGCCACCCAAGTATCCGCTTCCAATCCAGGAAATGAAATGTTGGTGATGTTGGGCAGGCGCAGGGTAGGATGCCCATTAAGGATGGAACCCGGGATTTCTAACAAGGAAGCTTCTAAGGTATCTCTGAGGGACACTAACTTTTGATTGTTGTCATCTAACTCTGTTTTGGCCCAATGGGCTGCAGCCCCCAAGCCCACAATGCCGGGTACGTTGAGGGTGCCGCTGCGGAAGCCGCGCTGGTGGCCACCCCCATGCATCTGGGCGGTCAGCTTGGTGCGCTGGCCCCGGCGCTGCCGGGTGTAGAGCGCCCCTACCCCCTTGGGGCCGTAGAACTTATGGGCACTCAGGGCCAGCAGGTCTACATCCAGTGCGTCCACATCTACAGGGATTTTGCCCACCGCCTGGGTGGCATCCGTAAAGAGTAGGGCCTCGTGGGCGTGGGCCAGTTCGGCCAGAGGGCGTAGGTCTTGCAGCACGCCCGTTTCGTTGTTGGCAAGCATTACGGCCAGCAAGATGGTCTGGTCGGTAAAGGCCGCTTCCACCACGTCCGGGTCTAGCCGCCCGTCAGGCTGCACGGGTAGGTAGGTCACCGCAATGCCGATGGTTTCTAAGTACGCACATACATCCAGCACGGCTTTGTGCTCGGTGGCTACGGTAATGATATGGTGGCCCCTATCGGCATAGGCCTCGGCCACGCCCTTCAGGGCCAAATTGATACTCTCGGTCGCGCCGCTGGTAAAGACCAACTCATTGGGCTGGGCATTGAGCAAGTCGGCTAGCTGCTGGGTAGCCCGTGTAACCGCGTCTTTGGCCGTGAGGCCAAACTTATGGGTGCTGCTGGCATTGCCGTACTGCTCGGTGAGGTAAGGCATCATGGCTTCGAGCACGCGCGGGTCTAGCGGGGTGGTGGCGTTATGGTCTAGGTAGAGCACGGGGCAAAGGTACAAGGAAGCTTGAAAAAGAAAGGGGCGAAAGATCGGGTAGTAAAGCCACCGTTTTCAGAAGGTGAGCCCACCTCTCCCCCACATTAAGAAAACTTAATCCGTTGGTTTCAGACAATTTCAATCGATTTCGTTAAATTGGTTGACCAGTTATTGGTAATCCAAAAATGATAACTGGGCATGCGATGGATCCGTTGGGAGGCCTGCTAGCCTACCCCGGGGAGGAGGAACCGACGGCCCGTAGCGTGTAGTATAAAACAATCGAAACCGACTACGCCCCTTAGCGGGAGCGTGGTACAAAAACCATTAAGACCGTATCATGAAAACGCTGAACGAGTATTCAGTCCTGGGCTTGCTGTGCCTGCTGGTAGCGAGCTGCAGCCCCACCGAAGTGACCACCCCCGAGCTGGCCGATGAAGATTCTGCCCTACCGGGCACTCCGGCCCGAAATGCGCAAGCGCGAGCCGCCTGTGACCAGTGCAACACGGGCGACCACCCGAAGGATAACTATAACCTGAGCGGGTTTACGATGGAGGAGATCTACGGTAGCGTACACAGCAACACCAACGCCACGAGCAGTGCTGCTTGCGAAGCGGGGGTGTTCAACACGTGCAACGGCTACATGGTGATCTCCGGGCCGGACGGCGATAGCGAACGAGTAGAGCTGAAGCAATACCCCGGCACGGAGAGCCTGAGCGACGCGGCCTACCTGAAATTCCGCACGATCGTGGAAAACATACCGGGCTCGGGCAAGGAGGTGACCATCGCGCAGATACATACCCGCGGCAGCGGGGTACAGCGGCCGCTGCTGCGCCTCTCCATCCGCAACGGCGGATACCTGACGTCTACGCTGGCCCACCAGTACTCGGGCAGCTCTAGCTACACCAAGGACGACTGGTTCCAGATCAACCACGGCGACCGAATAGTGGTGGAGCTGAAGATACTGGGCTCGGGCAACCGGGTGCGCTGGTGGGTGAAGAACTACACCACGGGCCAGGAGCAACGGGTAACGTATGACCTGGACGACAGCGCCTACGACGACTGGAAGGACAAGAGCGGCACGTTCTACTTCAAAACGGGGGTGTACAACCAAGATGCGTTTAGCAGCCCCATGCGGCTGAGCTATTACTACTTTCAGTTTAGCTCCTAATCGAAAAAAATCC
>DMST01000049.1:12241-12377 GCA_003454975.1 Cytophagales bacterium
ACCATCCCCAACCCTACCAACTTCCAATCTCGACTTTCCCTTCCCTCGTTCCTCGTACCTTGTACTCATCCCTTCTTACCCCCCGTCCCTTTTTCACCTCGTCCCTTGTCCCCCGTCCCTCGTCCCTCGTCCCTCG
>DMST01000049.1:12433-12991 GCA_003454975.1 Cytophagales bacterium
TCGTCCCTCGTCCCTTGTCCCTTGAGTTCGTACCTTCTTGTTTCTTCGGTCTTTTTGCCCAGCGGTCTAATTTAACCTAAGCTTAAACCTCCGCAGCCCGGATTCCCCGGCCGGGGGCCGTAGTTTCGAGCGATAGAATTTGCACGAAATGAAAAGCTACCTTCCCTTGTCTGTTTTGCTGGCGCTGCTGGCCGCCTGCCAACCCACTACCAAAACCTACGCTCCTTGGCACGATGCTACGGAGCACCTGTTTGAGGAGGGCCTGAAGCCCTTCTACCACGGGGTGGCCTCTGGCGACCCACTGCCCGAGGCGGTGATTTTGTGGACGCGGGTGACGCCCCCGGACTCTGTACCGGAGATTGAAGTGCGCTGGGAGGTGAGTACCTCGGAGGAGTTTGAGCTGATAGCGGCGCAAGGTACCACCACTACGAACCCCGGTCAGGACTATACCGTGAAGGTAGATGCGCACGGCCTGGAGGCGGGTACGCAGTACTACTACCGCTTTCATGCGCTGGAGGCCACCAGTATGACGGGCCGCACCCGCACGGCTCCCCAAGA
>DMST01000049.1:13072-13314 GCA_003454975.1 Cytophagales bacterium
ACTTTGCCGTGGTGAGCTGCAGCAACTATGAGTTTGGGCCCTTCAATGCCTACGGGGCCCTGGCGGTCCGTACGGACCTGGACGCGATCCTGCACTTGGGTGACTACATCTACGAGTACGGCCAGGGGGTGTACGGCAATACGGAGTCTGGGCGGCTGAACTTGCCCAACAAGGAGCTGGTGGAGCTGAGCGACTACCGCACGCGCTATGCGCAGTACCGGCTGGACCCCGACCTGCGGGCG
>DMST01000294.1:0-668 GCA_003454975.1 Cytophagales bacterium
GGACCTGATTCTGCACAGAATAAGCATCTGTTTTCGTCGCTCAAAATTTCTAAGGTTGTTGGGGCGATTCACTCGAGGCAATACCCTACAGAATTGCGGACTTCAAAAAAAGACGGTCCTTACCCCCTCCGAATGTAGAAAAGGGAAGTAGCACCGGTTGTAATTGGGTCTCACAAAGGCTACCCCGTGAGACCCTCAGTTTTCATGGGGTATTGATCACCAATCCAGATCAGCCGTAAGGCGCGTATCCCTGGAGGAGCTGCCTACCTGTAGCTGGAAGGCACCGGGCTCTAGTACCCAGCCGGATTGTTTCTCGCTATAGAACTGGAACGCTTCCTGAGGTAACACCACCGATACTTGGGTGGAGGATCCTGCTTCCAGGTATACCTTCTCAAAGCCTTTTAGCTCCCGAAGTGGGCGTACTTCAGAAGATTCCACATCGTGCACGTAGACTTGGGCTACTTCTGCCCCTGCGGCATCACCAGTGTTGGTTACGGTGAAGGTCAGCACTGCCGCCTCCCCTTGTTTGTCCACCGTTAGGTCTGAGTAGTCAAAGGAGGTGTACGACAGGCCGTGCCCGAAGGGGAAAATGGGCGCAATCTCCTCGGTATCGAAGTACCGGTACCCCACCATAATGCCCTCGGTGTAGTTGACCCTGCCGTTCTCAC
>DMST01000294.1:709-1900 GCA_003454975.1 Cytophagales bacterium
CCCTGCCGTTCTCACCGGGGTACTCCCCTACTTTGTGCGATGGATAATCCATATGCGAATTGGCGAAGGTCATGGGTAGCTTACCGGAGGGGTTTACCTCGCCGAAGAGGATGTTGGCGATGGCATTGCCACCCTCCATGCCTGTATACCAGGCTTGCAATACGCTGGGCACGTTGCCCAACCAGTTGTTCATTTCTACGTTGCTACCGCCCATGAGCACCACGGCCGTATTGGGATTGGCCGCAGCAATGCTATTGATGAGGGCCTCTTGCCCAAACAGCAGCTTAATGTCTTGCTTATCCAGGGCCTCGGCATCATAGGTGCCTTTGCCCCAGGGCATGCCATCAAGTCCGTGGATCCACCCACCCACGTAGATGACCGCATCGGCATTTTCGGCCACGGCAATGGCCTCGGAGGCCAACGCGCCGTCGGCTTGGTTTTTCTCATTGGGCTGGTAGCCCTCGGCAAACACTACCTCTACTCCGTCTCCTACTAGCTTTTGGATTCCTTCCAGTACGGTAATCTCATACAAGGCTTTTACTTGGGAGCTGCCGCCGCGCTCCGCAAACTTGCGGTTGGCGTTGTGGCCGATCACCGCCAGCGTTTTGATTTCTTCCCGGCTGAGGGGCAGCAAATTGTTTTCGTTTTTGAGTAGAACCACGGCTTCTTCGGCCACCTTGCGCGCAATCTCCTGATGCTCCGGGGCATTCAAAGCTCCGCCGCTGGCATTGCCCAGTGCTGGGGTTTTGAACATCACTTGCAAAATGCGACGCACTTTGTCGTCGATTACCGTTTCGTCTACCTCCCCGCTATTCACCATTTTGATGCCCGCATTGGCGGTGTAGAACTTGTCATAGTTGGGGTTGGGCAACATGCTTAGGTCGGTTCCCATTTCAATGTCATTGCCGTATATCAGGGCCTCCTTGGTATCATTTACCGCTCCCCAGTCGCTAATGACGGCTCCTCCAAATCCGTATTCGCCTTTCAGCACCTCGTTGATGAGATATTCGTGGTGGGTAGCATGCTGTCCGTTTATCAGGTTGTAGGCTCCCATAAACGTCCAGGCATCGGCCTCTACTCCGGCTTTGAAGGCCGGCAAGTAGATTTCGCGCAGCGCCCGCTCGCTCACAATAGCATCGATGGTGAAACGGTCCGTTTCTTGGTTATTGGCCACGTAGTGCTTCACACAGG
>DMST01000294.1:1970-2843 GCA_003454975.1 Cytophagales bacterium
GTAGCCAGTGCCCATCTGGGCCGTCAAAAAGGGGTCCTCGCTCAGGTATTCAAAGTTGCGTCCGTTGAGGGGGCTGCGAATGATGTTGAGCCCGGGCCCCAGGATGATGTGCTTACCACGGGCTTTGGCTTCGTTGCCCAATACGGTGCCGTACCGGTAGCCCAGCTCCCGGTTCCAGGTGCTGGCCAGGGCAATGCCCGTGGGTAGGTAGGTATTCATATCCTCGTCCGTATCATCGGGTACCCAGTCGCGGCCGTGCTCGTGGCGCACACCGTGTGGCCCGTCGGACATGATGAGCTCGGGAATGCCCAAGCGAGGTACTCCGCCGGAGGTAAAAGAGGAGCTGGCGTGGATCATCCCCATCTTCTCCTCCAGCGTCATGGCTGCAATCAAAGAGTCGATGTCGTCCACGGTAGCCGTGGTCTTGGTGAGCCCCTCACCATAGGCATTCGGCTGTGGGGTGTTTTTGCAGGCTTGTGATAAAAGTGTCACGGTAATAAATAAAGGAATTAAACGTCTGTAGTGCATGGCAATCGGTTTCCAAAGAATGATGTAGTTGATCAGGTGAAATGCTGGGTAGGAAGCAGCAGGTCCACACCGCACAATATGCGATAGATTCTATAGAAAAAAGCGGTGATTTTGGAACCGAAGGCGGGGGATTTAGTGCACAGCGTTGTAGATCCTGTGGTATGAGGCATTCCCAATGAGTGCTGCAAGCACTTCCTTATGAAACTTATTCCTAGTCATTGAGGAGCGAATGTGGCTTTTTTGACTTCGGCTCTGCGGAATGAAAGTCATTCTTCCTAAACCTAAAATGGAAGGCAGGGCCCTGGGAGGATGGTTTTCTGTAGGGTGGGAAGCATGCTTCCCACC
>DMST01000294.1:2890-9020 GCA_003454975.1 Cytophagales bacterium
AACCGCTAGTTGATCTTGCACCTCTTGTAGCCAATAAAACCTTAGAGGGAATCGACTTTTCCTCCTTCCAACTGGACTCTACGGTAAGCAGGTAACATCTAGGAAAGGCAGCCTGGAGGCTGCTACGGGGGGAGTCACGAGGCTGTAGCCTCGCGACATGAATATTGCGCTATTGCTTAATCAGCTTCCTTTCCAGGCTTAGTCCCTCTCCTTCTACCTGCAACAGGTAGATGCCCGGTTGTAGGCTGCGAATGTCCATCGTGGTTTCACCGTTTAGTGCCTTTTCTAGTAACAGCTTACCGTCCAGACTGAGGACACGGGCCGTTGCAGCCAGAAAATCACCCTGGAAGGTGATGGCATGGGTGGCCGGATTCGGATACACCTGAAAAGCATCTGTCTCAGGGAGGCCTACCGTCACATCATCATCCAAATCGGTTACGGTTACGGCGAGTTCCTGTACGGTATCCTGAACACCGTCCGTCGCGCCCACCTGTACCAGGTAAACGTTGTTACCGTCCGCATCCTGCGGCGCTTCAAAATCCGGGGCGTTGGTAAAGGATAGCAACCCATCCGTTAGGGTAAACAGTGCCTGGTCTGCTCCTCCTGTGAGAGAATAGGTGGCCGTAGTACCATTAGAGGTAGTGGCCTCCATCGCGATCACGATGGTGGTGTTCTCCAATACATTCACTGCCGCAGCGGTCGTAAATACTGGGCCGTCTTCGACGTCGGTTACGGTTACCTCCAAATCCTGCGTAGTAGCCTCTCCATCCTGGGTGGCCGTCACCTGAACCTGATATACATTGTCGGCATCAGCGTCCGTGGGGTTTTCAAAGTCCGGTGCAGTAGTGAAGGACAGCGCCGCATCGTTGAGCGAGAATAGGGCTTGATCCTCCCCACCGGAGAGACTGTAAGTAATGGCGTCGCTGCCTGTTTCTACGGTGGCGCTTAGTGTGACCACGGCGGTGGTATTTTCCGTAACGGTTGGGCTGCTGCTAGAGGTAAAGACCGGAGTGGATTCTACCTCATTGGTCACCGATACAGTAAATTCCTCGGTAGTGGTATTGGTGCCGTCAGAAGCGGAAATTATGACCTGATAGTCATTATCACCGTCACTATCCGCAGGATTTTCAAAATCCGGGACACTGTTGAAAGTCAATTCCGCATCGTTCATGGTGAAAAGGGCCGAGTCTGCCCCACCAGCAATGGAAAAGGTGATGGCAGAACCGTCCGCATCACTGGCGGCTAGGGTAGCGGCAGCCGTGCTGTTCTCCAGCGTTTGGATAAGGAGCCTGGTGGTGAACTGAGGAGCATTGTCTTCTTCGTTGGTTACCGTAATTACGAAGTCCTTGAAAGTCCGGTTAGTACCGTCATAAGCGGACACTTGAATCTCATACACATTGTCGCCATTGGCATCCCTGGGGTTTTCATAATCAGGGAAACTCCAAAACAAGAGCAGGGAATCAGTTACCCTAAATAAGGTATTATCTCCGTCCAATCCAGTAGAATAAGAAAGGTTTGAGCTATCGGCATCGGTGGCTGATATTACCAGCACCGCTAAGGTATTCTCTGGGATGGTAGCCGAGTCACCGGAGATAATTACCGGGGCATTGTCTTCGAGGTTAGTGACCGTAACGATAATGTCTTGCGTGACGGTAGTAGTGCTATCCGTTACCGATACTTGTACTTCATACACATTGTCAGCATCGGCATCCGTAGGATTCTCATAATCGGGAGCGGTGAGAAACGAGAGTCTATTATCAGAGGATAGCTCAAACAAAGCTTGGTCTGCCCCGCCACTGATGGTGTAGCTAAGCGCAGAGCGGTCAGCATCGGTAGCTTTCACAGTGACCACCGAGGTGAAGTTTTCTGTGGCAAACACCTCGCTTCGGGAGGTAAATTCGGGGGCGTTATCTTCAATATTTAGTATGTAAAAGATGATGCTTTGCACGGTGGTATCCGTACCGTCTACCGCAGATACCTCTACCGCATAGGAGTTGTTTTCCCCTACATCCAAGGGATTCTCATAGTCGGGGATAGTGGTCAAGGCCAACAAAGTATCCGTCAATGTAAACTGTGCCGAATCCGTTCCTCCGGAGATAAACAAGTCCACCACAAAACCGTCTGGGTCCGTAGCCACTAAAACTTGCTCGGCCGGGGTATTTTCCTCGTATTCCGTAGTAGGGTCAGAGGTAAATACGGGTGCTTCATCCAACAGGTTGACGAGGATAAAAACGAGATCCTGGGTAGTGGTATTCGTACCGTCAGTTACACTCACGGTTAGTTCGTAGATGCCATCCCCATTTACATCGCTAGGGTTTTCAAAGTTGGAACCGTAAAAGGTAAACAGTAGCGAGTCTTGTATAAAGATTATGGGTAGGTCAGCACCGTCCACCACATTGAAGAAAAACCCGGACCCATCGGCATCGGTGGCCGTTAATATTAGAAAGTCGCGGGTATTTTCATCTATGTAAATGGTATCATTTTCCAGTGTAAATACCGGCGCTGAATCGTTTAGATTATTGATGGTGATGGTAATATCCTGAACCAACGTAGTGTCGTCACCCGTAGCCGTTACTTGCACTTGGTATACATTGTCGGTGTCTGAATCAGTAGGGTTTTCAAAGTCCGGGCCCGAGGTAAAGGTTAGGGAATCATTGACCACCGTAAACACACCCTGGTCGGCCCCATCGGTGATGGAGAAGGTGGCTCCTGGATTATTGGTGCTCAGGACAATGGCCGCCGTGTTTTCATCTATCGTCAGCGTATCCTCGGTAAGGACACCTAGAATACCGGCATCGTTGATGGTCCAGCCCTCGTCGTCAATGATGGATTGGCGGTCGCTATCTACCTCCTCCAGATAAGGGAGCCCGGTGGCATCGAAGGTGATGCCGTCTACCAGATCCAAGGTGGCCCAGCCAGCCAGCAGGGAACTGTAGTTTTGGAAAGACATTCCGGGACTAAGAAAATCAGAAAAGTCAGTCACGGAGGAAACATCCCAATCCCCCAAATCTTGATCGAAAGCCTCCGCACCATCAAACATGTATTCCATGGTGGTCACGCTGGAGACGTCCCAATCACCTATGTCTTGGTTGAAGGCCGTGGCATCCCAAAACATATTGTCCATATCGGTAACCTTAGATACCACCCAACTGCTGATATCTCCGTTGAAGGCTGTGGCTCCCCAAAACATGCCCTTCATGTTGGTTACGGTGTCCACATCCCAGCTGCCGAGGTCTTGGTTGAAGGCGGTAGCATCCGAAAACATCTCTACCATGCTGGTGACACTAGACACGTCCCAGTCTCCTAGATCCTGGTTGAAGGTAGCCGCTTCCGAGAACATGCTCCTCATACTGGTCACCTTAGACACATCCCAGTTGCCTAAATCTTGGTTGAAACCAGCCGCTCCTTGGAACATTAGTGCCATATCCTCTACACTAGATACTACCCAGGTACTGATATCACCATTGAAAGCAGTGGCGTAATTAAACATGGCAAACATGTTAGTGACCGTGTCTACATCCCAGTTGCCAATATCTTGATTGAAGGCAGTGGTATAGGAGAACATATATTCCATATCCTCCACGGAGGATACATCCCAGTTGCTGATATCAGCATTGAATGCGGTAGTCCCCCGAAACATATCACTCATGTCCTCCACCTTGGAAACATCCCAGGTTCCAATATCCTGATTGAAGGTGGTAGTAAAGGAAAACATTTCTGACATGTTCGTAGCACTGGATACATCCCAACCACTGATGTCTATATTGAAGAGGTGTGCTCTCCGAAACATTCCTCTGAAGGATTTCACCTTGGACACATCCCATTGGCTAATATCCTGGTTGAAGGCAGCGGCGTCAGAAAACATAAAGTCCATGTTAGTAACTTTAGTCAGCTCCCAATCACCAATATCACCGTTGAATGCTTCGGCCATTCGGAATATGTCGCTTACATTGAGGAGCTGGGAAAGGTCCCAATCGCCAAGGTCTTGGTTGAAACTGGAGGCTCTCTCAAACATGGATCGCATATCCGTTACCTTGGATACATCCCAGTTGCTAATATCTTGATTGAAGCTGGTAGCACTTTCAAACATAGACAGCATTTCGGTGACATTGGATACATCCCAACCACTGATATCCTGATTGAATAAAGTAGCACTTTCAAACATCGATGTCATATCCTCTACGGCCGACATATTAGCCGTGTCGGTGGCGTTGGATACCATATTGCTGGTATTGGCGAAAGCGCCATGGCCGGATTCCCACACGATATCGCCCCACTGTTCTATGGTCTGAAGCTTGTCTGCATCGGGGCTGGCTTCCAAATGCAGGTAGGGAAATATGCCACTGATCTCGACCGTATAGGTGCCTGCCGTAGCATACGTATGCGATGGGTCGGGATCATCACCCGAGAGGGTATCGATTGAGCTGTCTCCCCAGTCAATGATGAAATCAAAGTCCGTGATGGAGCTTCCGCCGGAAGTACTGATGATGATCTCATCATCGTCCACATCGGTCTTCCAAGTAGTGACAAAAGCATCCTGCGCAGCAGCGCTAGTTGAGTATAGAAAAATGAAACAAAAGAACGACAGTATTGCCACCGGTCGAAGGTGAAGAGAAATTGTTTTCATGTTGTTAGAATAGCAACAGCTTTTTTTAAAATCGTACCAATTTCAGGAAAACATCCAATAAGTGGATGGTTCAAACCGTCCGTTAGACTACGCTCAGTTATCAATGGTTACAAAATAATTCTAAGCCTGGCAGATGGAGTCAATAAGAAGACCGACGTCAATAGAGATTGGTCTTGGATTAGGTGCGATGCCCTACCTACCACCTACTCCAAAAGCATCAGTGGATTTTTAATCCTAATGAGAAAGCAAAAATAGAGGCCCAGGAGCATAGTAGCAGGACAACCAAGGGGTATTTTAGGACACAGGCTTTAGCCCAAGGCATTTCAACATACTTTCGTAAGTATTTCGATTCTGCTGGAGAGACAAGATCCGTGGTATGGATGCTACTTTGTGAAAGCCGCGATGGTCAACTCCATGTAAGTTCGGCCCGTAGTCGTTTTCGTACCGCTACGTTATTGGCTGCAAGTAAAAATAGGTGGCTTACACACCTACCGTTCATCTTTTGACGTGTTAATATTGAGATAACTTGAGAGGTTGTTTAGCCACGAGCTGGGAGTGAATTGCTCGGTTCAGCATTGGCGACTAACTTCACGGGGAGCAATAGCATGGAACAGCAGATAGCAAAATACCTTGCCAGATTTGGTATTTCTAAGCCAGAGGAGGTGCAGGCCATCGTGGCACACATGGACGTGATGGTCTGTAAGAAAGGCGAGGTGCTGCTGCAAGAAGGGTCCTTTGCCAACCAATGCTACTTCATTGTGGAGGGCTGCATTCGCCAATACCAGCTGATAGACGGCGAAGAGAAATGCCTGGATTTCTTCCTGGAAGAAAGTGCGGTCATTGTCTACGATAGCTATTTGCACCACAAAACATCCAGCTATTCGCTGGATTGTATCGAAAACAGCATCCTACTGGCTGGTACGAAAGAGCAGGAAGAAGCCTTGATCAAAGAGCATCCACACCTGAACATGTTTACCCTACGGTTCCTGACCGAGGACTACAACAAGGTGCAGGACCGACTGGCCTCTTTTGTCAACCTAAGTGCGGAGGAGCGCTACCGGTGGGTAGAAGAAAATCACCCCCAGTTGCTCCACCGGGTGCCTTTGCGGTACCTGGCTAGCTACATAGGGGTGACTCCAGAATCCTTCAGCCGGATTCGAAAGCGGCTACAGCTCAAAGCGTAGGGCTTACTTGTCCTAGCTGCGTGCGGAAGGTGCGGGCAATCATGGCCGTACCGATGATACCGATTACAATTTCGAAGCTCATGGCCATCACCAACGTCTGGCTGGGAAGCCCATCCAGAAATACGCTTACTAGCCGGGCCAGCCCGTAACCCAGTAAGTAAAAGCTAGTGATAAACAGGGCCGTCCAACGCATCTTAGGGAGCAGTAGGCCCGCAATGGCAATGATGCCTGCCAGCAGAATGACGCCCCCCATACCGCGAATCTCGCTCAGCAGACTGGGTTCTTGAGTGAGGGAAATCCCCGCTGAAGCTTCAAAGGC
>DMST01000294.1:9071-9235 GCA_003454975.1 Cytophagales bacterium
AGGCAATGGGGTTAAACAATAGACTGAGGCCAATGAACAGGCCCGCTACGCCGGCCAGGGCCAAAATCAGTTTTTGTACGAATACACTTTTCATGAGACGGATTGTTTTTGTTTTCGTCTCAAAGGTTGGGCGATCCCCACTCTTTTCTCTTGACTTTAGGTAT
>DMST01000294.1:9277-14250 GCA_003454975.1 Cytophagales bacterium
ACTTTAGGTAAGAAGTGGACCGGGACCACTGCCCTATTTCCCTCCAGAAAGGCTGGCCACCAGGGCGCCCATGCGCTCGCGTACTGAAGGCATCCACCAGAGACGGATGATCTCCTCTAGCTCTTGATCCTCCCCTTCCTCTAGTTGGGCCAGCCAGTCTTTTCTAATCTTCCGTTTGGTATTGGCAAAAATGTCCGGGTGGGCCGCCAGGTATTTTTTCATTTGCCGTTCGGCCGTCGCCAACACGTCTCCTTGGGGTACTACCTGATTTACCAAGCCACAAGCCTGGGCTTCGTCGGGGTCCATCAGTTTGCCATCCAACAAAAACTCATTGGCCGTGGAGGTACCCAACCAAAAACCATAGGCATACACCAGTGTTTGGGTAATCTGAATGTTGACGGCCATTTCATTGAGACCAATCAAGAATTTCTCCCCCTCGGCCATGATCCGGTAGTCGGCCGCTACCGCCAGTACCGTGCCGCCCGCAGGAGAATGCCCGTTGATGGCGCAAATTTGGGGCTTGGTAAACTGCACCAGCTCTTTGTGCAGCAGGCCAAAGGTTTGGAAGAAGTTTCGGATGCCCGCTTCGTCGTAGGCAAAAATCTCCTTTACGTCTAGCCCGGCCGAAAAGATGTGGGGCATGCCCGACAGGATAAGTCCCCGCACGGCATCATCCCCTTGGGCCTCAGCCAGTGCCGTCCTCAGCTCATCAATCATGGTCTGGTTAATGGCATTTACCTTGGGCCGATTCATTTGCAAAATCAGGTAATCGTCTTTTTGGATAGTCTGGATGGTTTCCATGGGAGGCAGCGTTTTCAAGTTTAGGTTTTGAGCGGGATAATATCCGTATTCAAGTCACTACCAACAAATGTGTAAAATGAAAATGTTATGCCGAAGGCATCCCTGTGGGAAATTTTGGACTGGATCTGGTCGCAACCACCAGAGCTTGGATTAAGACCTTCGGAATCCCCTGATAGCCAATCTATCTAAGCCCAAAATAATGAGGCTTCAGGAACCCATTTGACCTCTCATTTTAGATCAATAATTACTTTTCCCTTAGCCCGGCGAGTGCCCAGATAGCCAAGGGCTTCGGGTAACTGATCGAAGTCATAGGTCCGGTCGATAACCGGTTTCAGACTTCCCTGGTCTACATACTAGGCCATTTCGGTAAGAATGTCTCGAGTGTGCTTAGCGTCTACGGAGACCATCCTCCGATCTCCGCGCTGTATCATCGCCCGCAGCAAAAAGCGGACCACTAGCTATGACTACTTAACCCGAAACCCTGAAAAAATCCTGAGGTGGGTTGACCAACACATGGGGTTATTCCCCTCCGATCCAACAAAAAAGCTTGCCTGAGGGACTTACCTCCAGCAAGCTTCTATTATTCAAAGGTAAACTTTTCCTTGATGAGGTATTAGTTCATGCCCCCTTATTCATCAGAGATCACATAAATATCGCACTCAATAGTACAAACTAAATAGTCAACAGGACCTTGGAGCATTCCCATCTCCAACATGACATCGCAAGCTTGTAAACAAAGTGAATTGTTATCCTGCGCTTGGGAAATACTATTTTGAACGTTTGAAAAAGCAGTAGTAATAACAGAGAGGGCTTGGTTTGCTTCTAGTTGAGTAAAAAGTGATCCGTATTCTGCATGAAACTTAGACTTGTGCATATCAAATTCTTCTACACACTCTGCTTGGAAAAGGTCCAGAAAGACTTGGTCCCTACTGAGCGCAGAGGATAATTCATCCAATTCATTACAACTCAATGAAGCTCTCGCAAATACTTCTGAATAGAGATTACCTTCCAAAGAAGGCACGGAAAAACTCATTAGTACCACTCCCGATACTAACAAGCAGGCTGATTTAATTTTACTTTTCATTCTTGTGGGTTTAATATTCAATTAAGATAACTATAACCGTAGTTAAATCAACTTCTTGTGTAGAGATTTTGGGAGAAAGTTGAAAAGCTAATGATCAAAGGAAGGCGAATAGTCCATACTTCTTGCATTCTTGTTTTCCGTTGACTAATTAATATGTATGAAAAAAATGATGTGGAGGTCATTCCGAACGGATCGGTTATATTAGCGCCCCTTTAAAAACCCGATCAAATAGACTCCTAAGGCCATGAGCTCTTGGACGAAACCTTCCTCTTTTTTGGATGCCGATACCGCCCTACTGGTCAACGTAGTGGAGCACCTGGATGTCCCCTGCACCCGCAATACCCTGGCGGAGCGCCTTAGAGACCATCCTTATTTCCCACAAAACTTAATGAGCTCATACAGCGAGGTCCTCACGGATTTGCGGATCCCTAACCTGGCAGTAGATCTGGACACGGAAGATCTGGATGAAATTGAGTCCTTTCCCGTGATGGCTCAGCTCGATCCTGACCTCATGGGAAACACCCACGCCCAGCTAACACCTCCCCTATTTGGTGTACCGCTGCGCTCCATTATGGTCATGGTAACCGAAGTAACGGCCAGCACAGTTACTTTCCTGGATGTAGAAAAAGGCTGGTATACGCTAGATAGAAAGGACTTTCTACAACTATGGAAAGGCATTACCATGCTTGTAGCCAAGGAGTCCTGGTCGGGAGATCCTAAGCATACCGAGAACGCACAACGGCAGCGGCTAACCCGCTGGGCAAAAGCATCAGCCTGGGGCTTGGGTAGTGGACTCCTGCTACTAGCCATCCTATTGGGTCTGGTTGGGGATACGCCCTTCTGGAAATGGCTGCCCCTGTTGGTACTGAAAAGCGCGGGGCTTACTCTTGGCGTGCTATTGCTTCTGGAGCGGGCCGATAAAACGAATGCGGTGGTGGCCGCTGTTTGTGGCACCAAAACTCCCGCACAAGGCCCCGGCGGTTGTGGCAACGGGCTACTAGAGGGCCCTGCGGCTAGCCTTTGGGGCTGGCTTAGCTGGGCCGAGGTAGGCGCCGGCTATTTTGCTGGTGGGTTACTCACCCTAGTACTGGCCTTGTTTGCCAACGCCACCGCACCCGTACTGCTTATTTTGGCTGTTCTTAACGTACTGGCCCTCCCCTATACTGTATGGTCCCTCACCTACCAGGCCCGGCACAAGCAATGGTGCCGTCTGTGCGTAGGCGTCCAGATTTTGCTTTGGCTAGAGCTAGCGGCTCTATTGCCCTTATGGATCAACCCGTTGCCCGTCCTCACTTTAAACAGCATGGTCTGGGTCTTGCTGGGTTTTGGTCTGCCCCTTTTGGTATGGCTTACCTTGGGCAAGGGCCTGGCGGCTGGCAGTGAACTACGCGCCCTACGTCAGGAGATGGCTGAGCTCAAGCGCAATCCTGCCATTTTGGACTTTCATATGCGGCATACTAAACCCGTTGCCATCGCACCTGTACCCGGGATCGTCCTGGGCAATCCGGAGGCTCCCAATGTCCTTACGGTATTTTCTAGTCCCTTTTGCCCGCCTTGTGGCCAAATGCACCACATGCTGGAGGACCTCATCTTGGCCAATGGAGAGGCTATTAGGGTGAACATCCGCTTTGCCGACCGTAAGACCGAAGAGAGGAATCGTGTTGCCCAGTACTTACTGGCCCTGGCCCGGCAGGGCGCTGCCCCGGAAGATCAACTGGCGGCTATGCGAAGCTGGTTTAGCCGAGAAAATAGAGACGTAGCTGCCATCAGCGACTGGATAGGAGAGCTACCTCCCAGGCAAACCCCAGCGGTAGAGTACCTTACTGGTGCAGCGGAGGATCTAAAAGCGCAAGCCGATTGGGCCCAGAACCAAGGCCTTAAGGCTACTCCCTCCTTATTTTTGAATGGTGTGAAACTCTCACATTGGGAAGGCCAGTTATATAACCTCCGATACTACCTTCAGTATCTGGAAGTTGCCGCCCCAGCCATGGAAACTACGCAGGCAGAGTCTTCCTAAATTAGCCTTTGAGGGTATACTAAAAATAAGGCTGCTTCCGCAGGGAAACAGCCTCTGGTAAACTAAGCCATCGGGCAAAAACTACCCGACTCTTTTCCATTACTTAATCGCAAATGCCGATGGGCAAGCACGTAGGGCAGTGCCACTCGCAATCACCACTATCTCGGCAAAACAGAAAGCATCTGCCAGCCAATTGGTTGTTTTCGCTAGAAGCTTGAGAGATCTTCTTGTCACCGAATTTTTTAAGTCCTTTCATTGGATAATGGTTTTAAGGTTTAACAAAACAAACGCATAGTTTCATTATCGATTATCGACAATAAACTAACACATTTTCTGTAGACTAAAGGTATAGATTTTAAGGAAGATGATAAAACGTAACCTCGGCCAGAGCCTCAATCATTAATAGCATTTTGAGGCTAAAACCGAGCTTTTTCCATTAACACACATCCAGAAAGGCGCATCAGCACTAGAAATATTATGGAATCTCTGTAGAATAAAAAAGTCTATTTTATTAACACAAAAAATTTAAAAAATATAGATGATTTTAAAGACAGCTACCCCTCAGACTATTGGCTTGTTGCTAGCCAAGAATTCATAACAAAGCCATTCCCGGATCCAGCTGGGTCTCCAAAGGCCATTCAATAGTTTACCCTACCAAGTTTTACTGA
This sequence comes from Cytophagales bacterium, assembly GCA_003454975.1. Classification (GTDB taxonomy): domain Bacteria; phylum Bacteroidota; class Bacteroidia; order Cytophagales; family Cyclobacteriaceae; genus DMST01. The sequence continues at coordinate 13,848 of DMST01000294.1, forward strand.
TATCCTTCCGCCTGCAGGGCAAACAGCTCGGCATACTTTCCCCCTTGAGTCAGCAGTTCTTCGTGACTACCCATCTCCAAAAGTTTCCCATGTTCCAACACCAGGATACGGTCGGCCATACGCACCGTGCTGAATCGATGGCTGATCAGCACGGCTGCTTTGCCCTGGGTGAGCTCACTAAAACGCTCAAAGACTTCATATTCTGCACGGGCATCTAGGGCGGCGGTGGGTTCGTCCAATATGAGCAGCGAGGCATCGCGCATGTAGGCCCTTCCCAGCGCCACTTTCTGCCACTGTCCGCCCGAAAGTTCCACGCCTCCGGCAAACTGCCTGCCAATCTGCTGGGCATAGCCATGAGGCAGTTGGGCAATCACAGCATCGGCCCGACTCTGGCTGGCCGAAA
>DMST01000294.1:14275-19387 GCA_003454975.1 Cytophagales bacterium
TGGCTGGCCGACCAAGCAATGCGGTCCCGATCCTCACGGGCCTCGATGCGTCCTACCGCTATGTTGGTGCCCGCGGTCATCTGGTAGCGCATAAAATCCTGGAATATCACCCCGATATGCGACCGCAGTGCCTCCGGATCATATTCGCGCAAGTCATGACCCTCTAGCAAAATGCGGCCTTCAGTAGGGTCGTACAAGCGAGTCAGCAACTTCACCAGGGTAGTTTTGCCTGCGCCATTCTCCCCTACCAGGGCAAGCTTTTCACCCGGCCCTAGCCGGAAGCTAAGCTTTCGTAGTACCCAACGGTCCGTATTGGGGTATTGGAAACCCACCCCCTCGAACACAAAGCCCTCCGTGAGCACTTCCGGAAAAGGCCTTGGCTCATCTATCGTAGTCTTGATTTTGGGTTCGATGGCAAAGAAATCGAAGAAATCCTGAAGGAACAGGGCGCTGTTGACCAGCTGGCTAAAGCCACTCAATATACTACTGACTCGAGTACGCAGTTGCTGCACACTGCCCGAGAGAAACGTGAGTTCGCCCAAGGTAATATCACCCTGCACCGTACCCACCACAATGAATGCATAAGCTCCGTAATAGCCCAGGTTGCCTACCAAGGCAAACACCGTTCCCCAAAAGGCCATTTGCTGGGAGAGATGCTTGTTATCCTGGTAAAACTTATCGCTAAGGAAGGCAAATCGGCCAATGAGGAAACGCGAAAGTCCGAAGATTTTCACCTCTTTGGCGGCCTCGTTGTTGGTGCCTACATGACGCAGGTATTCCAGCTCGCGCCGCTCCGGGGCATAATTGTAGAGCATAGAATAGTTGCGCTCGTTGAAATAGTTGTCCCCCAAAAAAGCGGGTACCACAGCCACTACCACCAGCAAAATCAGCCAGGGGTTGAATACCACCAAGCCGCCCGCAAACAACAACATGGTGATGATACTCTGTATCTGGCCCAGCACCTGCGACATGAGCTGAGTATGCCCAAAACTGGTGCCACGGGCTCGCTCCAGAATATTGTAGAACTCAGGGTCCTCGAAAAACTCCAGGTCAAGGCGGGCCGCATGTTCCAGCATCCGCACCGAACTGGCGTTGGCAAACAGATCGCCCAACAAGCTATCTACCAGGGCACTGAGTCGGTTGAGGACATCCGATGCTAGCGCCATGGCAATCTCTACGCTTATCCAGATCCAGATCTGGGTGAGAGTACGCTCACCAGCGGGCAAGCTTAGCTGCAGCACCACCTCGTCCACAATCAGCTTGCCCATATAGAGCATGGTGAATGGCAAGGCCGCCTGCAGCAGCCGCAGCAGAATGTTGGCGAGGGCATAGCGCGGATGGGTAGCCCAGATCAGCCGCAGTAGCCGTGGAATATTCCGCAGACTCTGCATTTGTTCGCTCCGGCCTACCTTATTGCGGTTCTGCCGCACCTTGCGAGATCCTCGTATCGAATTCAGCATAGGGTAGCATCATTCCCTTCCCATAGCCTGTCTGGACTTTCGGGATCAGGAAAATCTTGGCCTGCAAAGGTAATCGGTATGTCCAGAAAACAGGTATTCGTTTTTTGGTCGGTTAGCCAACCCCATTGAGCTCTTCCTCTATCCCCGTACAATTGACCAAGCAGTGTCCTGCGGAGGGAAGTCACCAGCATGGCTTTAGCAGCAGGCGTGTACGCAAAGGTTGCTTTTTGCTGTTGAAGAACGGTAACCGACCAGGGCCTTCCAGGCTCTTCTACAAGGGGTAGGTAAGCCTCTTTTTCTTGAGTAAGCGGTCAATTGGTGAAGGCAAGCCTTCCTGATGAGGGTAGTATAAAAATGGGGCAAAGCCCTTGGCTCCAAACCAAAGGCTTACTCCTCATGTGCTTTGACTTAGGGTGCTGAAGTCATTTCAAGCTTAAGGAATTCATGTACCATCTCCCAATACTTCCAGTCGGGTACCCCACCGTGAGCCAGTCCTATGCTTACCAGTTTGGGCACGGCATATTTGTGGGCTATTACCATATTCAGCTTGGGGATTACGGTAATAAACTGACCACCCCAGCCCGTGGCACTATAGGCACCCTCTAGCTCCGGAAGGCCATACATGTTTTCGACCATCCACCACATGTAGCTATAGGAGAATTGCACCGGATGATCTTGGGGGAGCCCCCTTCGTTCGTTCACCGTCTCCGTAGGTGTCACGGTAGTGGTGATTTTCTCCAACCAATCCTCAGAGATCAATTGCTCCCCATTCCACTCACCACCATTCAGCATCAGCTGCCCTATCTTAGCCATATCGCGGGTACTCAGGTACATATGGTATGCCGGGTAGCGCGACCGACTGGGGCGATTGGTTAACTTTTGCTTGCGGATGTTCCAGTCCTGGAAGCCCAGCGGAATCGCCAATTGAGTTTCCAACTCCTCGTACACGCTGTTGCCCGTTTTCTGCTTTAGAATATGGCCCGCCACGTTGAAATCCCAGTTGTTGTACAGCCAATACTCTCCCGGTGCTACCGAACCACGAGCCAGTACATTATCTTCGTCGTAGCCTCCGTTGGCCGGGCGATGGAACACCCCGGAGCGCGCCGTAATGATATGATCAACCGTGGCCGTTTTCTCAATGGGCAGCAGCCCGTCATTGTCATCAATCCCCAATTCATCCAGGGTCTCGTCCAGGCGGATGGTACCGCTTTCTACGTGCTTGCCATATAACATAGCCAGTACACTCTTACGGCATGAAGCCAGGTAGCTAACCTCGGCTACATCACCGTACTCATAAAGCACCTTCCCGTCCTGCAAAATCATCAGACCGGTAGTTTCCAGGTTGGTTTCCAAATATTGGGTGAGCGCATCCAATTGGGTCTGGCTAAAACCCGTGCCTTGCAGCGTGGTATGTTGTTCGAAAGGTACTCCGGTAGCCTTGGGCTGTGTCCAACCCACCTGAGCAATCAAGAGGCAGGAAAGCCCCAGTAAGATCATGTTGCGATGTATCATGTCAATTGAGTTTTTGTTGTTCCACAAATGACACGCACGCAGCATGGTTTCAGACTATCATTGCACACTCCGTTACTCTCAAAAAGGGGTAATGAGAGTCATTTTCAGGTTTTGAGAGTGCAAACCCAGGTGGATAGGTAAATGGCCAGATGGCCAAAACTCCGATATTCAGCCATCCGATGGCTGGCACACGAGTGGTCGGTACACCGGTCGTTTTACTTTTTTAGTGCCGAGGAGGCGTAATTCCTTCCAGGCAACCCAATAGGGAAAATGTGTAAAGACTAGGGAGCCGGGTTGTACCCTTCGGCAATACCATTTCCACAGAGCGCCCAAATAAGGAGAGTTTGAATTATACCTAAGACACAAAATATAAGCAATTCCTCCTAGCAGAATTCTGGTAATTTTCAATTTCTTAGCAAATGTCACCTCCTTGTATCCCGTTATTGAGATCAAGTATTGATACCTTTGGGTAGCTTTAAAGAAGGATAAATGGACTTATTCAATGGATAAGCGCTATTTTACGTTCTACGAATAAGCCACTGTTGAACAAAACCTCAACAGGTTTTTTGTCGTTCTACAGATCAAACCTTACACAGTAGCATCATAGTAACCAACAGGTAACCTAACGAGCAAGCATTGAGCCAGGAAAGAATGGAGATTTATAAGAGTAAGTGTGCCGAGGTAGCGTATAATTCCACAAGCGATTGCTTGGAGTTTGTCTGGAATGGTTTTGCCCCAAGTCAGGCTTTTCGTGAGGCCTTTGACTCCGCGGCCGATTGGTTGAAAACCCACCGGGTATCGAAATGGATTCTGGATCACCAAAAGTCAAAAATCATTGCCCCCGAAGATCAGAAATGGCTGGTACAGGAATGGTTCGTGAGTGTCCGCAAAGACATTGGGATTCCAGACACGGTGGCCTTAGTAAATGGGGTTGATTTATACGGAAAAATCTCCGTAACCAATTACTCAAAAGCACTCTCCCAAGATATGGGAACAGAGAAGTTACGCTTGTTCGAGGAGCGGACCGAAGCCGAGGATTGGCTCCTGGTGAGTTGATTCTCACGCATTCCTACCGTATCTTATTTTTTAGTTATCGACATATTCCAATTTTATCAAATGACGACGTTACAAGAGGATATTGCTGCCCTCAATGCGGAGACTAGCCTGCCCGAAGAGGTAGTGTATGTGATTGAGGAAAGTATCCGAATGGGTCAGGAGAGCCCCGTGCAGGGAATTGAAGAAGGTGAAACGGCTCCTGATTTTACTTTGCCCGATGAAAAAGGCAATTCTGTAAACCTGGCTACACTACTCAAAAACGGACCGGTAGTGATATCCTTCCAGCGCGGGGACTGGTGCCAGTATTGCAGCCTGGAGTTGCAAGCTTTACAAAAACATCATCAAGATTTGGTAGCCACCGGCGGTCAGCTTGTATGCATACATCCTCAAACGGAGGTCCAAGGAGAAGGCCTGGCGGCAAAATATAATCTCAGTTTTCCTATGTTGGCCGATCAAGACCAGTCTGTTATGACGGCCTACAACGTACGCTTTGAAATCTTACCCTCCGTAAAAGAGCTGTATACTGCATTCAATCTGGATTTGGAAGCACTCAATGCTAACGGTAGGTGGAACTTGCCAGTACCCGCTACTTTCATCATCAATACGGATGGTACGGTAGTAAAACGCCATTTTGACCACAACTTTATGGAACGGATGGAGCCTACAGAGATCATAAAGGTATTGCAGGGACTGTAAGGCCTCTTATTCCCTTTGAAAATATTTGGCCGCACTTATTCACTAGGTGCGGTCTCTTTTTATATTCTTGCAGAGACCTTATTCCACCTAAAACTGATTGTAGTATCGAATGAAACGAAACCGGAGCCTCCCACTCTGGAATATTGTCTATTTAGCGATCACCCTACTACCGCTAAATTTCGTATCGGCTAGCCCCGTCTTTGCCGAACAGGATACCCTATGGGCCCATTTACGAGGCTTGCCCTCTGCCGAACTGCAGGTGCAGGCTCTATACCAGCATACGCTCTACCACGAATTAGCCTTTCCTCCCCCTGACGATTGGGAAGCTTGGGTTGCTTCTGTAGATCCTACGGAGGGCGAAAGCCTACACGGCATCTTGCAAGCACAC
>DMST01000294.1:19436-23846 GCA_003454975.1 Cytophagales bacterium
GCACAAATGTATTACCTGCTGGGGCTGTGGGAGATGCATCAGGCCCGTTGGGACGAGGCACAAAACCACCTATCGAATAGTTTGGCTCAGTGGACCGGACTGGCAGACCAAAGCGGTCAGCAGGTGACCCGGATGGCCTTGGGAGATGTGGCCGTCCAATTGGAAGACCCCAGGCAAGCCCTGATCCATTACCAGCAAGCTTGGGAGTTAGCTCCTCAGGATACTGCCACCTGGCTAGGCGCCCAATCCCTAGAAAAACTAGGCACCCTCCTACTAAGCCAGACCGAATACGAGCGTGCGCAGGCCTACCTCCAGCAAAGCCTGAAGGCATATCATACCCTTCAGAAAGAAAAGAAAGCAGGCAGGGTCAATGGCCTACTCGGCGACTGCAACCGGGCACAGCAAAAGTGGGAACAAGCCATTGCGCACTACTTGCTTAGTTCATCTCAAGCCACGGGTTACGGCGATACCCTGGCTATCATCCGCTCCCGGCTCAACTTAGGCAAGGTACACCGGTACCTGGGTGACTTAGAACAGGCCCTCAACTATGGCGAGGACAGCTATCAGCTGGTCAAAATGGGGCCGAATTCCATCCTTATTGCTGAGGTACAGGCATACCTGGCTCAGGTACATCTGGACTTGAACGACTTGGCGCTCGCCAGGGATTTGGCACAAAGCGCCTTGGCCACTACTCGGAACAGTGGGGACATGACCGTCCAGAGGGACGCCATAGAAGTGCTCTACAAAATTTCCAAGGCTCAGGAAGAGTATACTCAGGCCTTGGCTTTGCACGAGCAACTGTTGGTAGTAGATGACAGCCTGAGTAGTAGAACCCTGCAAAACGAGCTCGACACCCAAGAATTCCAGAAGCAGGTGTCTATGGATAGCATTCGGAAGCAAGAATCCATACAGCTAGCCGGAGAAAAATTGCGCGAAACAGTCCGTAGGCAGCGACTCATGGCCATCTACCTGGGAGTGGGATTGGTCCTGTCGGTGCTATTCGGTGGTTTTATCTTCAACCGTATTCGGCTCACCAAACGCCAGGAGGCCATGTTGGTTCACCAGACCGGGCAGATAAAAGAAGCCGTGAGCAGCTTACAGCGCAAGAATGCCCAAATGCTTTCCTCCATTGCCTACGCCAAGCGGATACAAGCTGCGGTGCTGCCACATGAAACGCTGATCAGAAAGCGATTTCCGGAAAGCTTCCTCTTTGCCCGCCCCAAGGGCATTGTGGCCGGAGACTTCTTTTGGATCGAACAGGTGGGTGATACTACCCTACTGGCAGTTGCCGATTGTACCGGCCATGGCGTACCTGGTGCATTAGTGAGTATCAAGTGCAGTGAAGCGCTCAACCGGGCCGTATACGAGCATCGTTTGCTGGACCCAGGACGGATTCTAGATGAAGCCCGAACCATCGTTCTCAATGAATTCTCACAAACGGACGAACCCATTTCTGACGGTATGGACATTGCCCTTTGTGCCATCCGAGGCACTGAGTTAGCGTTCGCCGGTGCATACAATCCATTGTGGCTTTTTAGACCAGGTAAGCATGCGGTGCCCACAGATTCGGAGGAAGCCTCGTTTTCAAAAATTACCACCCTGGAGGATTATACGCTCATTGAAGTGAAACCCGACAAACAGCCCATTGGTCGGTTTATCACCTCAAAACCCTATCAGACCAAGAAGTTGCAGATACAACCGGGGGATACGTTTTATCTATTCTCGGACGGATATGCTGACCAATTTGGTGGAGAGCAAGGCAAAAAGTACCAAAAGGCCAATTTCAAAAAGCTCTTGGCCTCCATGCAAACGGTGGACCTGACCCAACAGCCTTACCAGTTGAGTGAAGCACTTAACCAGTGGAAAGGCAGCACAGAGCAAGTGGATGATATAACCGTGGTAGGCGTAAAAGTATCATGAGGAAGCTCACCTACATATCATTCCTAGTATCATGTGCTTTCCTAATAGCTCCTAGAGTGAGTCACGGGCAACCGCCAGTATCAGAATATTGGCTGCAGTGGCAAGACTACTCCTTGGTGGACAGCTTACGTTTTCAAGCCCTGCACGGCCTCATTGAAGAAAATGGGCTCACCTATTCCCTACTGGATAGCCTTCGGTCCGCCGGGCCGTTTCGGTTCTCACTGCGCGAAACCAGCTGGAATCAGGAAATGATGCGCGCTTTCTACGCATTGGGAGTCCGGCTCAATAGCGCAGGCCAACCGAGTGAAGGTTTGCTTTGCTTGCAACAAGCCTACAGCATGGCCCAGCTACCCCAGGATATTGAGCTGGCTGCCGATGCAGGGTACCAAATCGGGAACGCCTATTACCTACTGGGCAACTACGAACAGGCCTTAGCCCAATACCAACAAAGCCTCAACACCTTCGACTCCCTTCAAAACCAAGAGCGAATTTCCCGGGTAGTATTGAGCATCGGTAATTTGTACTTTCTGGAAGAAAAGTACAGCCAGGCGCTCGACTATTACCAGCGAAGCCGGCAACTAAAAGAAGAAACCAGAGATCAGGACGGCATCGGCACCAACCTCAACAACATCGGCATGGTCTATCTTCGATTGGCAGACTACCAACAGGCAGCGGCTTCTTTTCAAGAAGGCATCGCCCAATTTGCCGAAGCGGCCGATTCTTCTGGTATCGCCAATACCTTAGTAAGCCTCGCCGAGCTGTTGGTGCTCAAACAGGACTATGGCGAGGCCCTGGAGACCATAAACCAAGCCATAGACATAGCAAGCCGAAGAAACTACGGTACCGTACTTACCGATGCACTCTTTTGGAAGAGCAGAATCTATCAGGAAATGGGAGAAATCCCTGCCGCGCAAACTCATGCTTGGGAGGGGTTGGCCCTGGCCAGAGAAAGGGGGAACAAACGCCTGCTGCAACAACACCAGAAGCTGCTCTACCAACTGCACAAGGCGGAAGGCGATATGGCTACTGCCTTGGCCATGCACGAAGCCTACGCCGCTCTGGAGGACAGCCTCAATCTGGCAGGACTAGAAACCCGGCTGTTGCAAGAGGAACTAGCCCAGCAGTCGCAACGCGATCGGCTACAGCAGGAAGAGGCGGTGGCCATCTCGGAAGAAAAACTACGCACCGGTCGACTACGGCTTATTTTACAACTAGTCGTTTTCCTCATCTTCATTTCCGGTTCAGTAGCCTTTGGTATTATCAACGTGCGCCGGCTACAGCTAGCCCAAAAACAAAGGGCCACCATGGCCCAGCAAAAGAGCCAACTGGATGACACCTATGACCAGATGGAGCACAAAACCCGGCAGATCTCTTCATCCATAGAATACGCCTTGCGAATACAATCCACCATTCTTCCTTCGCTACAGTCCCTTTCAGATGCCATTCCGGATAACTTTCTGCTGTACTTGCCAAAGGATGTAGTGGCTGGGGATTTTTACTGGTTGGAACACGTAGAAGGCAAAACCCTACTGGCGGTAGCCGACTGCACGGGCCACGGCGTACCCGGTGCCATTGTGAGCATGGTGTGTAGTCAGGCACTCAACCGGGCCCTTCGGGAATTCAACCTGACTAACCCCGCTGAGATCCTGGACATGACCCGGGAAATCATCCTGGCTCGTTTTGCTTCCGTGCGGGGTGGCGTACCGGACGGAATGGATATTTCTCTCTGTTGCCTGGAAGGTAACACCCTCACTTTTGCCGGAGCCAACCACTCGCTGTACCTCGTTCGTCCAGAAGGGCCTTCCAGTCAGGCCTTAATTGAGGCACTGCCAAACGCCAAAACCATGACCGTGCAGGGCAACTGCCTCTTCGAAATTAGAGGAGACAAACAGCCCATCGGGAAGCACCCCACCAACAATGCATACACCTCGCACACCCTGCAACTAACTCCTGAGGATACGGTATATATGTTCTCTGACGGTTTTGCAGATCAGCTCAATGCTGCCGATGGCAGTACCTATAAGTTAAAACGGCTGAAGAAACTGCTACTTCAAATTGCCCAAGCACCCATGCCCGAGCAACGTCAACGACTACAGGAAGACATTGCTGATTTCCGCAAAGACTTCATGCAGGTAGACGATATCACCATTCTTGGTTTTCGTTGGCAAGGGTAACCTCCTCTCCTACTGTAAAGATTTCAACCCTCCATTAGATCAATTTTCGCTTTTGTAGAATTTGATTACATTTGTTCTACATATATGAAATTTGATTAGCCATGAAAGGAACCCAACTGGGTGAATTCGAAGAATTGGTCTTGCTCATTGTGGGGGTCTTATTTCCGGAAGCCTACGGACTGGCCATCCGGGAGCATATCATAGAGCAGACCGGCCGTAAGGTGGCCATTGGGGCAGTACATTCTGCCCTCAATCGCCTGGAGACCAAAGGCTTTGTTCGTTCAGAATTGGCCGAAGCTACCCACGAGCGAGGCGG
>DMST01000294.1:23889-25838 GCA_003454975.1 Cytophagales bacterium
AAGGCGTAAGCGGCTATTCCGCATCACCGCTACCGGCAAAGAAACCCTGGAAAAGAACCAGCAGCTCCGTACCTCGCTCTGGCTCAACATACCCAAGCTGGCCTGGGAGGGGCTCACCTAACGGGATGAACGCAACAACACCCCCTCCCCCAAAAGCAGACCGACTGTTACGTTGGTTTTGCCGCGAAGAGCTACAAGAAGAGATACTGGGCGACCTACACGAGTTCTGGACCTCCGAAGAGGTACAAGCGTACTCGCCACGTCGCGCTCGGCGTGCCTACTGGTACCACGTTCTCCACTTCCTGCGCCCTTTCGCCTTCAAGCGCAAACGTCAAAACTCAAATAGCCTTATGTTGTATCGCAACTATGTAAAACTAGGCTGGCGCCAAGTGAATAGCCACCGCGGTAGCGCCGCCCTCAAAGTGCTCAGCCTCAGTCTGGGCATCGCCTGCTTCTTATTCATCTTCATCTACCTACGGGGAGAGCTTACTTATGACACCTTTCATGAGGATTCAGACCGCATCCATCGGGTGGTGGTCGATTTTGTAGATCGAGAGGGCAACCGAACCCCGGACGCCACTACAGCCCCCGCTTTAGCTTACGCCTTAAAAAGGGAACTACCCGAGATCGAAACCGCCATCAACCTGTTCCCCTCTTGGGGTTTTCAGCGGTCTATGGGCCGCGATGCCGAACACAAGTTCTACGAGGTAGGATACTTACGTGCCGATTCTAATTTCTTCGACGTCTTCACCTTTCCGTTCCTCTTCGGCGACCCCGAAACGGCCATCAACGATCCGTCAGGCATGGTAATCTCCCGCAGTGCCGCCTACAAACATTTTGGTCGGCTCGACGTGCTGGGCGAGCCCATGAACATCTTCAGCTCTGACACCACCATCCATTTCACCATCACGGGTGTGATGGAGGATGTGCCCTTCAACTCTCACTTCACGTTCGATTTCCTATCGCGCATCAACTTCCCCAATCTGGAAACCTCCTGGGGCTGGTACAATTACTACACTTATATGAAACTTCGTGAGGGCACTACTATTGCTGAAGTAGAACCCAAACTACAGCCTTTGTTTGCGCGAAACCAGGCAGAGGGTAGCGTAAACGAATTGTACCTATGTTATAGCCAGCCCCTGACTGATATCCACTTGAAATCCCATCTCAAATGGGAGCTGGACGCCAACGGCAACATCAGCAATGCCTACATATTTGGTGCCTTGGCGGTATTCATATTGCTTATTTCCTGCATCAACTACGTCAATCTCACCGTTGGCGAAGGACTTAAGCGGTTTCGGGAGGTAGGCGTACGCAAAGTATTTGGAGCGCACCGGTCCACCCTGGTAGCCCAGTTCCTCATCGAGACACTTCTCATCATGGTTTTCGCCCTCCTGTTGGGCGTGGGCGCTTCCGAATTCCTCTTCCTGCAGTTGGGTGATGTACTGGGCCGTGAAGTCACCACCTTCACATCAGAGAACCTCCCTGCCTTCCTATTACTTTCCCTCGCAGTTCTGCTGCTGGGTTTAGGGGCAGGCCTCTACCCTGCCCTTCGGGTTGCCGGGTTCAAACCTGCCCTGGCGGTGAAGGGCCTCGTCAATACCTCAGGCAAATCCGCCTTGGCCTTACGCCAGCCTCTCTTGGTGGTTCAGTTTGCCCTCTCCGCCTTCATGATTATTGGTACCATCACTGTATTTCGACAGCTACAGCATCTCAAACATACCGATAAGGGCCTTGTTATGGAGCGTATGCTGATCATCGAAAACGCGGACGATCTACCCAACCAGGCAGCCACCATAACGGAGCTAAAACGCCTGAGCCAAGTGACACAAGTAGGCGCGGCCACGGGCATTGTGGGCGGCATCAATTGGACCACCAGCATAGGCTATCCTAGCCCTACTTTGGTCAACTATATATCTACCGACCCTGAAACCATCGAGGCCCTGGAA
>DMST01000432.1:0-2338 GCA_003454975.1 Cytophagales bacterium
CGCCAGGGATTAAAGTTATACGGGGTACGGATGAAAATAACGGGATACTCCCCCTCTGCCTTGGGCCGGAAGATGTCGGTTGCCAGCCGCACGCCGTCGCGCATGGGCATCATCACTTTCTCATCCACAATGGCGATCTCTTTCAGTTTCGTCAAGATTTCCGGCTCTTCTGGCTGAGCGTAGCTGCGCCCGGAAATCAACAACAGGAGACTGAACGCCCCCAACAAGGTCTTACGTAGGTGCATAATGTGCGTGGTTTTTATGATTCTGGTGGAAACTAGCCATTCGCATGGGGAAAGGCCATTCGGGATAGGTTGAGCGGTAGCCGAAGTTGGAAGTTCGAGGTTGGAAGTTCGAGGTTGGAATTTTCATTGCGACAGCAACATTAACCTGCCACCGTACAAACAGATTCTTTGGGTAGATGGCATGGGCAAGGCGACTTGGAATGGTAACACAAAGGCTTGATCGAAAACAAAATAGCGACCGGTAGAGTGATTGTAGACCTGAAAACAGACACTCAAAGTGTATTCTTTAGTTACTTACCTAAACAATTAGTTGATAATAAACCCATTCTTGAAATGAAGAATTTCGCCCTATCCCAAATCAAGATATTTAGCTTGCTTGTCTTTAGCGTAGCCACAACAACACTTGCAAGAGGTGCCAACCGGGCACAGGTAGAGGTCTATTTTGAAGGCCTGGAAGACCATATCGTATTGGTAGAGATAATCTCTCTAACGAAGGCCTTCAGCGAATCTAAACGGATACATTTGAGAGTGCGAGAGGGGTACTTACGATATGCCCTGCCGACAAAGGACACGGTACAGCTAAGTATCACCCCGGCATCCCGGATGAGTACCACGCCACACGGAAAGCCCTACGCCCTGCCGGAACAGTCCATAGACCTGTTTTTGCTGCCCAACAGCCAAGCTGTAGTGCGGTGTCAGGTCTTACCTAACAAGCTTACGTATACCGCTTCGGGCTCTCCTCTGAGTCAGGAATATGCCCAATTCCGAAACCAGCAACTTGCAGATCAGGTAGCTTTGCGTGAGGTTAGTATACAACATAGAAGAATTACTGTATCTGCTGGATACTTGGAAGCGATCCGCTTGTCCATAATGGCGAGAGCGGGTATGTATGAGGGAGAGGTACCCACCTTGGCGGATTCGGCAAGTAGGCTATGGAACCAAATGAAGGCCCTAGAGGACCGGATGCAGCAGCGGGAGTTGGAGTATATTCGAACGAATGGAGACCAGGCCCTGGCAGGTTGGCTGCTCGCCAAACAACCGATGGATACGCTGGCCGAGTATTATGATAGGCTGAGCGGGGAGGCAGTGCAGGGTGTGTTTAAGCACCTCGTAGATTACCAATATGCTTACCTGAAAACCCAAGGCCCCAGGCCTAGTAGAGCACTGAATGTGTCGGTAGGTGACCTAGCCCCTACCTTCCAGATTATGCTACGCGGACAAGCCCCCTACATGTTGGAGCCCATTCCTGGTAAACACATCGTGCTGGACTTCTGGGGTTCGTTTTGCAAACCGTGCATTGAGGAATTCCCCAGACTGAAGGAGTACTATGGTACCTACGGCGATGAGTTGGAAATCATAGGGCTACCGGTAGATTCTCGAAGCGGTTGGGAGAGAATGGTGGAAAAACACCAACTCCCCTGGCCCAACGTATTTCCGGTGAATGAGAATTTTCAGAATAAGGCACTGGAATTGTATAACGTGACCTCATTCCCTACCAAAATTATCATTGACCCGGAGGGGGCCATTGTAGGCATCTATGTAGGATCACAGGAAGGGTTCTACAAACAATTAGACAATATATTGGGTATATAGCCAGCAATCGGAAGCCTTGCTTCTGACTTGGTAAAATAATTTGAAAAATCTCTTCAAGGGTTGTAATTACCCTACATAGCCCAGTAGGTTGAAGGGGAATTCACACCCGTTGGCTATCGGCAATTTATCCCCTCTACTTGGGGTCAAGCAATATATATTGGGACTTCAAACTAGAGTAACTCATTGATTTCACAGAAAGAATTTCCTGGCATTAATTTTAAATGATTGAAATTCATTCACTTAACATTCAAAATTTAGCACTCAACATTTATAACAAAGCGATATTTGCCGAGAAGAGCCGAGGAAGAATCTACTACCTCTGTGAAGCGTTAGAACTAGCGCGAGACATTCTGTAGATTAAAGCCATGAACCGATTACCCCTATGGCTGGTCTGTCTGGCCGGATGGCTCTCTCCTACAGCCCAAGCACAATTCACCGACCGGGACACTTCACGTATTATCTACCTGCAAGAAATAGTAGTGGACAGCCTGATGGACGCG
>DMST01000432.1:2399-3291 GCA_003454975.1 Cytophagales bacterium
GGCAATATCAAGCGGTATTGGATACGCTGGCCCCTAACCTGGAGTGGATCATGGGGCACCCTACCCCCTCTAAGTACCCGATGAACATTGCCAACCGGGTGGGCCTGGCGCTGGACTATCTGGGGTACGCGGACTCGGCTTACTACTGGTACAAGCAGGGATACGGCATAGCCGAACAGCTGAAGAAATACGATGTGATGGTGAATGCGGAGGAGAACATTGCGATTGCCTACCGCTACGCCAAACGCTGGGACAGTGTGGTAGTAGCAGGCGAACGGGCACTGGACCTGCTGATGACGTATTTACCAGATACGGGCCAGTGGGAGCGCTCTACACAGATAACGGTACTGTGGGAGGTGTACAATGGCTACCGCCAATGGGGTATCTATTCGGAGGCTATCCGGTATGCGGATGCGTATGTGCGACGCGGCAGGGACTGGGGCTGGGAGGAAACGGAGGGGTACGGGTATGGCCTGTTGGGAGAGGCGTATCAGGATGCCCAGGAGCCGGAACGGGCCTTGGAGTATCTGAACCAAGGCCTTGCGATGGCCGAAGCACGGCAGGACAGCACGGCCCAAAACTGGTTTCTGGCTAAGCTGGGGGCCTACACCCTAGAGCTTGGCCAATACCCCACGGCAGTGGGGCATTACCTACGAGCCCTGGATTTGTATCAGCCTGGAAAGCAGAAGAATCTACCATTATACTATGCCAACCTGGCTTTGGCATATACCCAGCTAGGGCAAGCCAAGGAGGCGCTTGCCTACACGCAGAAGACCCGGGAGCACATGGTAACCACCGACTATGACATAGATGTGGCGCTGCAAATAGACCTGAATTTGCATGAGGCCCGCGCCTACGCCCTGCTGGGGCAACTGCCCCGTGCGTTACGTCT
>DMST01000432.1:3336-4660 GCA_003454975.1 Cytophagales bacterium
TCTGGCGGAGGAGGCCCTGCCTTGGAGTCAGAATACAGCAGGGTATCGGGAAAAGGAGAAGGTGCACAACGTACTATATGAATTGTACCGTCAAGATGGCCGGTTTGAAGAGGCCCTCACGCAGTATGAGTTGGCCGACGGCTATCAGGACTCGCTGGTGAATCTGGAGCGGCTACGGGAGGTGGCCGAGGTACAAAAGGAGTTTGCCCTACGGGAGCAACGCCAGCAGCAGGAGCTGCGGGAAGCCGAACAGCAGCGCACAGCTCAGGCCGCCCTGGTCCGGCAGCAGTGGGCCACTACCAGTGTGCTAGTCGTGCTTATGGTGGTGATGGCCATTGGCTTTCTACTCTACCAGTCTGGAAAGCGAAAGCAGCGGTACAACCTGACGCTGGAGCACCGCAACCGCCTGATAGAGGAGCAGAAGGAGGCCCTGGCACAGCGCGACCGCGACGTTACGGATAGCATCACCTACGCCCGGCGAATACAGCAAGCCATTCTACCGCAGGAGGAGAGCATCCACCATCGCATTTCAGACTTCTTTATCTACTACCAGCCGCGCGATATTGTGAGCGGTGACTTTTATTGGTTCCAGGAAAAGGACGGGTACATGTACATGGCGGCGGTAGACTGCACGGGGCACGGGGTGCCTGGGGCGTTTATGTCTATGATTGGGTATACACTACTGAACGAACGGCTGGCCGCTATGGACACTCCTACGCCGGGCGAATTGCTGGCAGAGTTGCATCGCTCGGTGCAGAAGGCCTTGCGGCAGTCAGAATATGCCGAGAACCAGCTGGACCGCCCCCTGGACGGGATGGACATTGCGCTCTGCCGCTATGAGCCCGCCAAGCGGGAGCTATGGTTTGCTGGGGCCCGGCGACCGCTGTGGTACTGGGACGGCGACAGCCTACAACAGATTAAAGGCGCGAAACGCTCAGTGGGAGGACTGTTGCGCGACCATGTGGAGTATCCTAACCATCAGCTCACGTTGGCCCCAGAAGCGGTTATTTACCTATTTTCCGATGGTCTGGCGGATCAGTTTGGCGGTCAGATCCCAAAGAAGTTCACCTCCCGCCGCCTGCGTAATCTGCTTGGGGAGATAGCACCCCTAGACCTGGCCCAGCAAAAGGAGCGACTGGCCGAAACCCTGCAAGGCTGGCAAGGAAGCGCGGAACAGGTGGACGATATGCTGATGATGGCGCTGAAGGTATGAGGGAGAGTGGCCAGGGACCACTCCACCCAGCAAAGCCTACGGCCGCCAATCGATACCGAAGCGGTCCTTTAAATAGGGAGCCAGGGGCCCCAAGCCTATGGCAGCCCTGCG
>DMST01000432.1:4722-14267 GCA_003454975.1 Cytophagales bacterium
GCCTATGGCAGCCCTGCGCTCGTCTACCTGCCGGGGTTGTTTGATGGGTTCTGGCCATAGAGACCCGTCCCGCTTCAGGGTCTGCTGAGTGCCGTACCACTGCCGCCGTCCGTTATCAAGCAGCACCCTGTCCTTTACTTGGGCATAGCGCAGCGGGTCTATTTCACCCTGGGCCATGGCCTCCTCCATCATAGGCAGGTACCGCTTGCGCGTAAGGTGATCGCTATGGTTGATAATGAGGGTAGCCACGTGGGCCGTTTGGTCTGGGAAGTCAGAATTTCGAGGCCAACCATATTCGGCAATGAGCCGCTCCAGCTCGGGCAGATTTTGGGCCCGCACCTGCACCCCGAAATAGGTGAGCGGGTACAAAACTACCGGTATGGGATTGCCCTGCCGAATCTGCCGTTCCATGGGCCGTTGAAAATACCGAAGGGCTTGGTCGCGCCGGATCATGGCCCACAAAGCACTGGCAAATTCAGGCAGGGGCAAAGGCCCGTGGGCCACTTCGTATTTGGCTACCTGCCGTTGCTCCAAGGCAGCCCAGCGGGCATCCGTACTAAGGTAATACAGCTCTGGGTCCATGAGTGCCTGCACCGTAGTGTCTTGGGACAAGGCTTTCTCTAAATAGTAAAAGCCACTGTCCGCCGCAGCCGGAGAATACATAAGCGCCGCAATCTGGGCCAACGCGTAGGCATGCTGTGGTTGCTCCGGATGCTGACGATGCAGTAGGCGGTAGCATTGGTAGGCGGACACCAAATCTCCTGCCTTTTTAAGGCTATCGGCTTGGTGTACCAAGTTGGGCTGAGCCATGGCCGCCCCGGACAGCAGGAGGCCTGCTGCCAAAATGATGGTTTTGTACATGAAACGTGAGGTTTAGGACGGTGATGTGGGGGAACAACGCTGCTTGTGCCAGTGGCCTAGCAGCAAATGGGCGAGTATCGCCAGGGCCAACTGGCCTAAGCCATACAGGGTGGTAACAAAGGAGGTACCTACCCCTTGCCACAACAGGGCCGGCGATACATCCAGCTGTGCCTGTTCTATCACGCGAAAGGCATAGTAGAGCCCCACCGATTGGCCCAACACACCTAGAACCGCGGCTAACACCCCTAGCTGCCGCAAGCGAGACAGGTAGTAGTGTACCTTTTCTACCCCTTGGTTAGCCCGAATAGCGAGCACCGCCTGGACGCTTTGTACGATAAGCCCCAGAAAGACTAGGGTAAGTAGCCCTAAAAAAACCGGTCCGTTTTGTTCCAATCCCAGCATCATACATCTGTGTTGATTTGCTTGCCCCAAAGTACCGGCCTGGCCTTCCGGAAGGGCAAGGTAGAATCCGGTTCTAAACCTGCATTTCGTCGACAAATAGCCTCTAATTCTACAAAAAAGAGGCTTTCCTTTTACCTTCGGTCCATGAAACCGAAAGTCCAACTGTTGGTTTGGGGTAGTTTGTTTGTAGCCCTGGTACTTGTACTGGGGTACCAAATCACGCACTTTGGATTGGCATTTTTCTTTGTTTGCATGCTCCTCCCAGTGATGGTAGGCACCGTTTACTTTTTCAATCAGGTGTTGATACCCCGCTACCTATTGGGCGGGCGGCCCCGCATCTTCGTATTATATAGTCTATACGCTTTTATAGTATCCCTTTGGCTGCAGATGTTGGTGATTGTGTTTTCATTCTCCCTACTGGCCAACTATCAGTTTCGGAAAGCCTTCCCTCAGGTATCAGACCTGTTTGGATACACCGCCCTCACCTACCTGTTGGTATTCCTCGGTGCCTTCTACCAATTCTATCAGCGCTACCAAGCCCACACAAAGGAAGTAGCCTCGCTCAAGGAGGCGCTAAGCAAACAGCGGGTGGATGCTATTGAACTGAGGGTAAATCGCAAGCTACATCGTTTAGCCATTGCCGACCTAGTATATATAGAAAGCATGGCTGACTACGTGCAGGTGCATACCCGAAAGGGTGAGGTACTGATCACCAAAGAAAAAATCTCAGCCTTGGCCCACCGGTTACCGCTCGTATTTATCAGAATCCATCGATCTTTCGTAGTCCACTCCCACCACGTGAGCCAATACAACCGAGAAACGGTTTGGATGGGGCCTGCAGAACTCCCCATCAGTCGGACCTATAAGGCTGCCGCCCTGGCAAAACTGCAAAGCAATAGTGAGCAAAGTGGAGCTTGAAAATTAATAAGCCCCAAACGAAGGGACATCCTGTTTTGCTTTGATCATCCAGCCCCTCAAAGGGCAGTCTAGCCTTCATTCACAATTGGCAGTCTCGAAAATGACTAAAGCCGTGGCTCTTTGGGTAGGACGTACCGCAACCGCCACGGGCAAAAGTGGACGGCAACAGTCCATAACTTTTTAAGAATACAATGGTTATACACTTGAATATCCCTCAACACCTCCCAGGTAGCCTGCCGTATACATTTTTCTACTCCGTTCCAGGAATCAGCTACCCAAAATTCGCCTCCCACAGCCAATCAGTTAATTGACTGACACATTTAGTGTTGCATTCTAACAAACTACTTCTGCAATATCACAATTTAGCAATCAGGCGATGCAAAATACTCAATATCAATACTTTACATGTTGCACCAAATAATATTTGGACTATTCAGGTAGCGGAGTTTCACAATTGCAACAATGTTGCAAAAATCTTCGCAACACTATTGCATTTGCAATGCTGTTGCACTTATGTTCGCAGCACTAACAGTTACCTAAAAACTTTTTAAAACATGAAAACGAAAGTATTAAAAAATGCTGCGTATGGCGTAGCCATGGCTGCCCTTGTATTCTCTTCTGCGTGTCAGCAGGTTGAGGAGCCCCAAATTATCACTAACGGAGAAACTGACGTAATCCCCACCGACGGACTTGGTGATGTGATTCCTGGCCAGTGGATTGTAAAGTTCAAAGACTCGGACATGAAGCCTAGCCGTCAGGGTCGTACTGTGTTTACTTCACGCCAAGACAAAGCTGATTACAGCGAAATGGCTCGCGTAAACATCACCGCTGAGATCGAGGACTTTTTGGCTGAAGAAGGTATCGCTCGCGATAAAGTAGGTGCTATCTGGACTGCTGCTGTAACTGGTTTCGTAGCTCAGTTGAGTGACCGTGAGGCAGAGCAACTGCGTAACAACCCTATGATCGAAGTGGTTGAGCCAGACATCATGGTGTATCCTATCCAGTACACTGAGGACAAAGATCAGCAGCCTGCTGCTCGTGGAGAAGCTCAAACTACTCCTTGTGGTATCTCTAACGCTGGTGGTCCTGACACTAACGGTTCTGCTGTAGGTGGTGCTTGGGCTTGGGTTATCGATTCTGGTATCGACTTGGATCACCCTGACTTGAACGTTGTTACTAACTCTACTTACGCTCGTTCTTTCGTAGGTGGTTCTGCTAACGACTGTAACGGTCACGGTACTCACGTTGCTGGTACTATCGGTGCTATCAACAACTCTATCGGTGTAGTAGGTATGGTAGCTGGTGCTCCTGTAGTACCTGTACGGGTATTCGGTTGCTCTGGTGGTAGCGCTACTTCTACTATCATCAGCGGTATCAACCACGCTGCTTCTTACGACTTGGCTGGTGATGTTGCTAACTTGAGCTTGGGTGGATACTACGGATCAGGTTGTGGTAACAACTCTACTTACCGTTCTGCTTTGTTCAGCTTGGACAACCAGTCTTTGGTAGCTATCGCTGCTGGTAACGACGCTTCTAACGCTGCTCTTTATCAGCCTGCTTGTGTGAACAGCTCACGCATCGTAACTGTAGCTTCTATGACTTGTGGTGGTAGCTTCTCTAGCTTCTCTAACTACAACATGAACCCTGTAGATTACATCGCTACTGGTAGCAGTGTTTACTCTACTTGGGTAGGTGGTGGCTACCGCACTATCAGCGGTACTTCTATGGCTACTCCTCACGTTGCTGGTATCATGCTGTCAAGAAACGCTAAGCCTCGTACTAGCGGATCTGTAAGCAACCGTGGTGAGAGCTATCCTAAAGCTGTACGCTAAGAAAAAGATCTTAAGAAAGTTTAAGTGATTTTCATAACGAAAGCCCTACCTCAGTGAGGTGGGGTTTTCTGATTTCAATGCCCTGTAGCTTATAGGAAACCACTGGGCAAGCAATATTGATGAAGACTTCAAACCAGAGTAACTCATTGATTTCATAGAAAGGAATACTTGGCTTTAATTATAAATATTGAATCTGGGGTCGCAAACGGCCTTAGTGTTAAATAGCTAAAAATCATTCACTTAACATTCAACATTAGGATCAAGGCGAAGTCTGCCGAGAAGATTAAAGCATTCATCTACTATCCCCTCAACTACTCGGCTTGATCCGCAAAAGGTACCCAAAGGACTCCTACCTGACCCAATATTTCCGGTGGCACCTTACCCGGTCAGTAGGGCGATGTTCTTGCCAGTCCATTTCTCACAGCACCGAATGAATCTACATCGGCTTGGACAAGCTTGGCTTGTTCGCCCCATCAGCATCTACCGATAAACAAGGAACTGCAGAGGATAAATCCATGATTAAAATTGGGCTTTCTCCCTTGAGAAAGAGATATAATCAGTGTACTATTCCAACCAAAGAATTCACTCAACAAAAGTCATGAGGAGAGACCACCAAGCAGAAATCAGACAGCAACTGGACCCCGAAGAAAACCTACTTTGGTCAGGAAAGCCCAAGCCGGGCATCATATTTAGGTCCAGTGACATCTTCCTCATACCCTTCAGCCTAGTATGGGCCGGTTTCGTCGCTTTTTGGTTTTTCAATGTCTGGAACTCCGAAGCCCCGCTTTTCTTTCTCCTATTCGGAAGCCCCTTCATTCTTATGGGGCTCCTTTTGATGATCGGCCGATTCTTTATCGATGCCAAACTAAGGGAGCAAACCACCTACGGGGTCACCGACAAACGAATCATCATAAGATCCGGGGGATTGAGCAAAAAGACCAAATCATTGAATATCTGGTCACTCATGGACATGGAGTGTAGCGAAAACAAAGACGGTAGCGGCACCATTTCGTTTGGCCCCAAGAACCCACTGATCTGGTGGGGCAACGGATTGAACTGGTTTCCGGGGATGAAGGCCAATCCGCAATTTGACATGATACCCGACGTACGCAAGGTCTACAACCAGATCATCGAGTTGCAGAGGAATCGTTAATTTTGAGTGAATGGGGGTAACACTCCTTGAAGGGAAGGGCACGGCCATCAAGGCTTTATTTATTCAGCCAGGGGAAAACACCGGGCAAGCAGATCAATCAAAGAATGGAAATAGAAACGCTACTAAAGGAACGAAAAGCCACACCAGAAGAGGCGCTCGCCATTTTTGATCAATTGGAGCCAGCCACCCTCGAGTATATGCAGGGGCAGTGGAAGGGATTCGAACTCATCACCGGGCATGCCATCGAAGGGCTACTAGAACCCTCTGGTTGGTACGGTAAGCTCTTCAAAAATCCGGAAGAGGTACATCCCCTGTTAATGTACTCCGCCAACAGAAAACGGTTATTCCCCATCAATCCGCTGCTAATCCCGCTCCATATAAAGCTACCCAGAAACAGGCTGCTAAAAATTCTGATGGTGCCTGTGGGGCCCCTGCTCAAAACCAAAAAGCCGAAAGCCAGAATGCGAATGATTGAGTACCGGGGCAAGGTAACCGGTACCATGGTGTACGACCAAAAGGCCATCAACGATCACTTTGCAAGGATAGACGAGAATACCATGCTGGGTGCCATGGACCTGAAGGGCATGCCCGTTCCTTATTTCTTCGTACTAGAACGCGACACTGTAGGCCCCAAGCATTCTTTATAGACCTCCTGCCTCATAATTAGGCTCCCCCAGGGGACAGGTGGACTGCTCCCCAATTTCGGGAAGCAGCCTTGGCCTATTATATATACTAATCCTAATTACTTCACTTCCAGTTTTGCGGTCTGATACCCCACGAAGCTCACGTGTACTTCTTGGTCCTCAGCCACGGGCAATTCAAACTTGCCAAATAAGTCAGAAACCACTCCTTTGCTGGTACCAGGAATAAAAACGTTTACCCCAGGCAACGTTTTCCCATCGGCGCTATAAACCGTACCTACCCACTTACCAGCGTCATAGCTAGCTTCCACCTGAAAGGTTTGCGCACTTACCACAGCTGAGTCAATCACTACCATACCCATGGCGCTACCGTCAGGGTTCGTGCCTTCGGGCTTCAACTTAAAGGTAATGGGCATCCTCATTTGCACCCGTACCGCTTTGCCGCGCTGTTTTCCGGGATTGAAGGCCGGTGCATTTTCCAAAATCCGCTTCGCTTCGTCGTCACAACCGGCCCCAATACCGCGCATCACCTGTATGTTGCTAAGCGAACCGTCTTTCTCTACAATAAACTCCAGGTATACGCGGCCTTCTATACCCAGTTTGCGGGCTTCTTGCGGATAATCAATCTGGCTCGCCAGATAAGCGTAAAACGCATCTGTTCCTCCTGCCGGCTCTGGTTGCTCCTCTACCAGCTCAAAGGAAGTGAACTCCCCAATAGCCTCTTCTGCCACCGAGTCTACCTCGGCAACCTCTGCCTGGTCCTCTGTACATGCCAACGCCACTACCAAAAGGGCACAAAGGCTTGCTAAAGCTCCTAACTTCCAAGGGCTTACATTTTTTGTTTGTTGCTTCATTGCGTGTAATCTGTTAAGAATGGAACCATCATGAAATGAGCTGGCCAAGCCCAGTCCATGAATCGTTAAAGTAGAACTGATCAGTATCGTCGAGTATCGGTCGTACGAACACGTTTTGAGTGCGTAGGCATCGGCCTGATATTCATGTATCTTTCGTATTTCCCGGCTGGCAAACCAGGCGGTGGGTAGCCACCAGAAGCACACCTTGAACAGCTCGAACAGCAGCAAATCATACGTATGCCGCAAGGCCACGTGGGCCTCCTCGTGCTTCAAAATCACCTCATAGTCTGCGTGCTCCTTACTAATGCTGTCGCTCAGGAAGATCCAGCGAAAGAAGGTAAAGCTACCCTCCACCCCACACACCTTGCGCACAAAGTGCTGGTTAAACTGTTCGTAGCGACTTTTCCTTTCCAGGTAGATCAGGTAGCCCACATTGTAGAGAAACTTAAGGAGCAATATCCCGCTCACCACCACGTAAATACCTATTAGTAAGTCTATATACCAAGGGGAGGCTTCCTCCAGCGGAATGACCGTCATACGCTCTACCGCCACCGTGCCTACCCCACTGGGCCCAGGCGCTGGGCTGGCACTTTGGTACAGCCGGGGAAGCTTCATCAGGGGGATGTACAAGGCCACTGCAGTAGCCGCCAGCAGGTACTGCCGCAGCTGGGTATAATTGCGCTCCCCGCGCAGCAAGAGCCAATAGCCTAAGATCAGGGCTCCGTGTACCACAGCCAGTTCAAACAGAAAATTGCTCATGACTCCGGGTTTTGGTCCTTGTTCTTCAGTTCGATTAAGAGTTCTTCCAGCTCGGACAAGCTCAGGTCATCCTCCTTAGTAAAGAAGGAAACCATCTGCTGAAAGGAGCCCCGGAAATACTTCTGCACGAACCCCTTCATGAAGTTCTTGGTGTACTCCGCCTTGGACACCAACGGGTGGTAGCGGTGCGACTGCCCGTGGGCGGTATGCCCCACAAAGCCCTTCTTATTCAGAATCCGCACGATGGTAGACACCGTATTATACGCCGGCTTCGGCTCAGGCATCTGCTCGATGATATCCTTCACAAAGGCCGACTCCATCTCCCAGAGCACCTGCATGATTTCCTCTTCCGCTTTGGTCAACTCTCTCATTAGCGACTGCTATTTCTAACCAAACTAATTAATTAGTTCGAAACTAAGGCCTTAGTTTGGATTAAACAAGCAAACCAAACTAAATAGTTAGTTTGGCTGCTCATTCTGTGCCGAAAAGCCCCCGTTGCAGACGTATAAAGCAAAGACTCTCTTGAATATCGAGTCATGCCCAAGAAACACCGAATACTACTGGGGCGAGCGTCCAATCGCCTTGTCTCTTCCTGAAGCGTACCGCTCACTATACAAGGCCACCGGCTGTTTCAGGCCTCTAGTATGGCGAGAAACCGTGGCCTTGCCATCTGCCGATGGAATGACTACCTTATCGCATGAGCTATCAGGAGTTTATTATCGCTTTTGAGACGCTGATTTCGGGTTTTGCAGCAGCCAGATTTTTTCAGGGGTGGGGAGAGATGATCAAATACCGCCGAAAGTTCAGCTACTACTGGGGGCATACCCTTACTACCCTCGTGGCCTTTTTCATCCTCATACAGCAGTGGTGGGGAGCCTTCGGCCGGCCCATGGCCATTGTGCACAACATCTGGGACTTTACCTTTCTGCTCACCATTCCGGCCATCTTCTATTTTATGTCGGTGCAGTTCTTCCCCAACTACCGGGGCCAAACCGTAGTCCTACGGCACTACTTCCAAAAGAACCTGCGCATCTACGGTCTCTACTTTTTCCTCTACTTCTTTATACTCACCATGCGGTACATTTACTATGACCTGCCCATGTGGGACGAGCGCGGCCTCACCCGCGCCGCAGGTCTGGTGTTCAGCCTGGCGATGATTATTACCAACAGCCGACGGCTCACGGAAGTCATTATGGTCATCTCTGGCAGTATGGTTATCTGGTTTTTCTCGGTAGTAGAACCGCCCGAGGTACAAGACCTATACATACCCAGTCCCGGTACCCCCACTGAGATCCGCCGTGATACTACCCAACCCGCCATGCAAAACCCCTAGTTTTCAATCGTTGGCGCAACCGGATGCGCCCCCAGAAAAGGGGCAAAATCTTGCCTGAAGGCCTTTTCCGACTACCTTCGTAAGAAACCCCACTATTCCTCCATGACTGAAAACCTGAAGCCTCAGCTCGTAATCGATGACCCCTGGTTGGATCCTTATGTAGACGACATCCAAAACCGCATAGATCGGTACCAGGAGACGGTAGCCGCCCTGGAAAAGGACAACGGCAGCTTGCTCACGTTTGCCAGCGCCTACACGTACCTGGGCCTCAACTACGACAAGCAACAGCTGGGCTGGTGGTACCGCGAATGGGCGCCGGGGGCTCAGGGGCTATTCCTCATGGGTGATTTCAATGGTTGGGACCGTACTAGCCACCCCCTTACCCGCGGCGAAAAGGGAGTATGGGAGATTTTCCTGCCAGATGCGGAGTACCAAAACACCTTCACCCACGAGGGCCTGCTTAAGGTGCACGTGGTTGGCGCCCGGGGCGGGCAAGACCGGATACCGGCCTACATCCGCCGGGGGGTGCAAAACGAGGAAACCAAAGACTTTGCCGGGCAGCTGTGGGCCCCGGCACAGGAATTTACCTGGTCCGACGGCGGGTTCGACGGAACCGCTGCCGCCAAGATGCCCATCATCTACGAGGCACACATTGGGATGGCCACCGAGCGCGAGGGCGTGGGCACCTATACGGAGTTTGCAGACGAGGTGCTGCCCCGCATCAAAAAGCTGGGCTACAATACCATCCAGCTGATGGCCATTCAGGAGCACCCCTACTACGGCTCCTTCGGC
>DMST01000509.1:0-579 GCA_003454975.1 Cytophagales bacterium
GGCGGTGGTAGTGGCATCCCCCCCCTGCTGGGCATCGGGAAGACCATCCTGGCTGAGGAACGCGAAAGCCGGGTATCGCTGGTATATGCTAACCGCAACGAGGCTAGCATCATGTTTCGGTCCCAATGGGACGAATTGCAGGCGCAGTACGAAGATCGGCTAACGGTCGTCCACGTGCTCGACGAACCCTCGGCCCACTGGCAAGGCCTATCCGGTCGTCTTACGCCAGACCGCTTAATCGAAATCATTAAACAACTGCCCCATTTGGGCGTTCACAATACCGAATACTATATCTGCGGTCCGGGTGGTCTCATGGAGGCTATCTCTTCGGCCCTGGATGTATTGGGCATACCCGGCGACCGCCGGAAACGTGAGGTCTTCGCCAACGACCTCGCGAATGCTAGTGAAACGAAAACACAAGAAAACATACAAACTGAAGATATGGCTGAAGATCCGAACAAAGCCTACGACGTTACCATCATTCTGGATGGTGAGGAGCATACCTTTACCGTAGAGCCGGGCTACTCCATTTTGGAAACCGGCCTCGACGAGGGCATCGACATCCCCTACTCTTGCCAG
>DMST01000509.1:619-20383 GCA_003454975.1 Cytophagales bacterium
GCCAGAGCGGCTTGTGCACTGCCTGCCGTGGCAAGCTCCTGTCGGGTAAGGTAACCATGGACGAAACCGAGGGGCTTTCTGACGAGGAGATGGAAGAGGGCTACGTGCTTAACTGCGTTGGACACCCCGTTACCGAAGGCGTACGCATCGAGATTGGCTAAGGCCAAAAAAATCTCACGGGGATCGAAAATTTTTACCCCCTAGTTTTGGATAAAAAGAAACGGTCCCCCATATTTGCATCCCCAAACGAAGAAAGTTCGTGAGGAAAACATAAAACACTCCCCTTTAGCTCAGTTGGTTAGAGCATCTGACTGTTAATCAGAGGGTCCTTGGTTCGAGCCCAAGAAGGGGAGCAGCTTACAAAAGCCATCCATTGGGATGGCTTTTTTTTATTTGCTTCAATCCTAAAACCACACGATTAACCGGGATTAAACCGAGTAGTTGGGGAGCTAATAGATTAATACTTTAATCTTCTCGGTAGACTACACCTTGATCCTAATGCTGAATTTTGATTGCTAAATGAATGATTTTCAACCATACAACATTAAGGCCGTGTGCGACCCCAGATTCAACATTTAAAATTAAAGCCAGGCAATCCTTTCCATGAAATCAATGAGCTACGCTGGTTTGAAGTCCCCATAAATATTACCTGATCCATTAACCGAAGGAAAAAGCACCCCTTCCTGCAACTCCCAGAAAAAAGAATCTTGAACTTCGAAAGCAGATTACCGAACGCGGAAGACCAACCACTTCGACAAAATTCGCCCGGACAGACAATCAGCACTGTACGAAGCGGATTTAACGAGAAGCATGCCCCCCCCCTAAAAAGCAGGGCATCTTTGCATCGAACCAATACCAGACACCTTAACAATTCACCCTTCTCGCCTCTAATTTTTGGACATAAAAAAACCCTCCCCACACAACGGCAGGAAGGGAAAAAAGAGGGAGGAAGATGGGGTTCGAACCCACGGCCTCTGGTGCCACAAACCAGCGCTCTAACCAGCTGAGCTACAACCTCCATGTAAAATTGGATGGCAAAGATACGACTATCCTTTTTTAAAGCAACACCCTCACCCGGTGAAATTCAATTCTTCTCGGGCGGATCCCACAATCCCGGAGGCACAAGCTCCAGCACATGCCCAAAAGGATCTTCGAAGTACACGCTTTCACGCCCTCCGTGCCAGGGCTGGGTGTGAGTAATGGGGATTTCCAAGGCATTCAGCCTTTCCACCCAGCCAGGATAGTCCTCCACCTCAAAAGCCAGATGCTGCTTGCCGTGCGCATAGTGTGGGGGCAAGGTGGTTTCCTGGGCCGTTACCTCCGGAATGAAACACAAAAGCACAGTAGTACCCGCCCGAAAAAAGATGTGCCGCCCCGCCACCTTGCTAATCACTGACAATCCCAGCTTGCCGTGATAAAATTCCTCTGCCCGATCCAGGTCGGGCAAGTAGAGGCAAACCTCTTTGATATGCGAAATGGTCATGGCCTAAGCTGCTCAATTTTCCGCAGAAAGGGAAGCCCGTGAGCCAGCGATCAAAAACTCCAATTCCCGCTCCAACACCTCCGCCTCGGAGGGGCCCGGCGCATCCCAATCCTGCACCTGGCCTGCGCTATCTACTAGCAAATGGTGCGGATACCCTACAAAGCCCGGAATCTGAGCCGCCAAGGCTTCTGCCTGATCTTTGCTCAGATACACGTGGTAACCTTCCAGGTTTCGACTATGCAACTGCCGGAGCCAGCGATTTTTGCTATCCAGATGGCCAGTTTCTCGTGCTACATACAGGATGGCCAACTCCCCTTCCGCATACTGGCCGCGCAGACCGGGCATTAAGGCAAATTCCTCCAGACAGGGTTTGCAGCCCGTGTGCCAAAGGTCCACGTACACCACCTTGCCGGCCAGCTCCGGCCGGGACAGCAAAGCCCGCAAAGAAGACTCCTCTTCCGAAACAAACAATATCTGCGCCGTGGGCGGCAAGTGCTGAGCCCGCTCTCCCTTCCAATAGGCCATCAATGCCACACTCACCAAGCACACCCCCATGGCAACGATAAGCAGGCAGGTACGGACCCAGCGGACACCCCACAACCGCCGCCCAAAGCGGACCAACACATATAAGAATGCGGGAAGCCAGAGGATCACCAAGCCCTCCCATACATGAGACCACAGCACTGGCTCCCACCAGACAGGGGCGTGGCCCAAGCTTTGGCGGAGAGACAGGAAGGAACTGACGTACAACAGCGCTGCAGGCATCATGAGGAGTACCAACCAACGGAGTAGCACGAGCCAACCAAAACCGTAGCGCTGCCAATAGGGGATAACCCACCACCGGAAGCCGCCGCTTACGACGGTAACACTCGTAACCAATACAAAACCGGATACCCCCCCCAGGCATTTACAGAGATCCAGGGACGGAATAGCACAAGGGAGAGAAAAAATAATACGCCCAAGACCAGGGCTAGTTCTAGCTGCTTTTTCATTTTGTTTATGGGTAAGGCGAAAACATGGCCGCAAACTGGCAAGGATACCTCCAGCCTATGCCCTACCCCTGTTGAATGGCTAGTTTTTAGGTGCCAACGTCATAAGAGGGCTTACTAAGTCCTTCACATAGAAAAACCGGCTCTTCGTCCGTCCGGCTATCCACCACCTCCTACCTGCTCGTACTTTCGGATATGCGATTCTCTATCAAATTTTTCGAAATCGGCTTGGCCTTCTTCCTGGCCGCCCTGCGCTTCAACTGGATGCGAGGACAAGTAGCCATGCACGCGTGGTTTGTTAATCATGCCCGGGACATCAACGACTTTGTGGTCACCAATGCCTTCCTGTGGGAATGGCAAATTTGGTTCAGCGGCTGGAAGGCCCTATTTGTGCTCTTCACCTACTTCTACCTACTACCCAAGCTGAACCCCAAACCCCTCCGACTCCTTCTCTGGACCACCGTGGCCTTTGTCGTCGTTTGGCTTATTGAGTATGGCGGAGGGCTCCTCCTTTTTCAATACCTCAGTGAAGTACCCCCTCCCTTCCCCGAATACGAAATCCGATGGAACTTCAACTTCCTCTCTTTTAGTAGCTTTTTGGTCATAGCCTGGGTACTTACCTACATCATCTGGGCAGCCATCCGCTGGCTTACCACACGCGAAGCACATTATCGACTAACCCGAAAGGAAGCCGCCCTCAGCCAGCTACACCATCAGCTACAACCACATTTCCTATTCAATACGCTCAATAACCTGTACGGCATGGCCCTGGAACGAGGCACCCAGGATCTGGCACAGGGCATCAGTCAATTCAGCACGCTGCTGCGGTACCTCCTTCAGAGCGGTCCCCAACACAAGATTTCGTTAAAGGAAGAAGTAGAGTACCTGGATAGCTACCTGGAGCTACAAAAACTCCGCTTTGCGGAGCAGGAAATAGACCTTCAATTTACCGTAGAGAACACCCAGGAATCCGCCATCATCGCCCCCCTTTTGCTCATTAGCCTGGTGGAAAATGGATTCAAACACGGCATCAGCCTGCAAAACCCCTCCTACATCCACATCCTGCTCAGCACTACTCACGAACAAATACACTTCCGTATGCACAACTCCGTCAACGACAAACCTGCCTTTGGCGAGTCCTCCGGCCTGGGCATGGATTACGTTAGAAAGCTATTAGATTTGGTATATCCGGACCGCCATCAATTGGACACTCAGACTACGGATACTGAATACCGCACCGAATTGACCATCCCCATCGCATGACCCTCCGCTGGATCGCCATCGACGACGAACCCCTGGCCCTGACGGTGGTCCGCAATTTGGCTCGGCAGATTCCGGGCCTGGAGCTGCTCGCAGAGTTTCGTTCCGGCCTGGCAGCCATGGAGTATTTGCGTGTCCACCCGGTAGATTTCATTTTTCTGGACATCAACATGCCCGACCTCAGCGGACTAGACCTACTCCGCAGCCTACCCCTGCCGCCTTTGGTCATCTTCACCACCGCCTATGCAGAGTACGCCGTAGAAAGTTACGAGTTTGATGCTGTGGACTACCTACTCAAGCCCATTGCCCTCCCCAAGCTAGTGCAGGCCGTAGAAAAGGTGCGGCAGCGCCTTACTTCCCCCACTCCACTTACCGCAGGATCAGCCCCCGAATCCCAAATTGCCGTGATCCGCGATGGCCCGGAAACCCACCGGATTCCCGTATCCGACCTCCTCTACCTGGAGGCCTCTGGCAACCATACCTATTACCACACCCGTCGCCGCAAGCTCATCTGCACCACCTCCCTGACCGATGCCCTAGCCAGCCTGCCCGCTTCCCCCTTTCGGCGCATTCACCGGTCCTTTGCCATCCAGGTAGCCCACCTGCAAAAAGTAGAACGGCATCAGGTGACGGTAGCCGGGGTCGCCCTGCCCCTTGGCAAAACGTATCGGGAAGCTTTTCTGGCGGAATTTTTATAATTCGGCTACCTTTGCGCCACATTTCAGGCAACCCATTCTGCAAACACACATCATGGCCGATCGGTATCAACAACGCGGGGTATCCGCCACCAAAGACGACGTACACAAAGCCATTGCCAACCTGGACAAGGGCCTCTTCCCGAAGGCTTTTTGCAAGATCGTCCCCGACCTGCTGGCCGGCGATGAGGAGTGGTGCACCATTATGCACGCCGACGGGGCCGGCACCAAGTCGTCGCTAGCCTATATGTACTGGAAGCAGACAGGGGACCTTTCCGTATGGAAGGGCATTGCCCAAGATGCCCTGATCATGAACGTGGACGACCTACTGTGTGTGGGTGCCACCGACAATATCCTGGTCAGTAGCACCATTGGCCGTAATCAGAAGAACGTTCCTGGCGAGGTCATTTCGGCCATCATCCAGGGCACCGAAGAGGTACTGCAAACGCTGCGTGACCACGGCATGGGCATCTACTCTACGGGCGGCGAAACCGCCGATGTGGGCGACCTGGTGCGCACCATCATTGTAGACTCCACCGTAACCACCCGCATGCGCCGCGACCGGGTAATCTCCAACGACCGCATTCAGGCGGGCGACGTCATTGTGGGCCTGGCCAGCTACGGACAGGCCAGCTACGAGGACGAATACAACGGTGGTATGGGCTCCAATGGCCTTACCTCAGCCCGACACGATGTGTTTGACCGGGAGTATGCCCTCAAATTCCCGGAGAGCTACGACAAGAACGTACCCGAAGAGTTGGTCTACAGTGGCTCCAAGTTACTTACTGACCCCGTAGCGGGGGCACCACTCAACGCCGGCAAACTAGTTCTGTCGCCTACCCGAACCTACGCCCCGGTAATGAAGGCCCTCTTCGAGGAGATCCATGAGCACATTCACGGACTGGTGCACTGCAGCGGCGGTGCCCAAACCAAGGTGTTGCACTTCATTGAGAACCTGCACGTAATCAAGGACAATCTACTACCCACCCCTCCTCTCTTCCAGATGATCCAGGAGGAAAGCAAGACCCCCTGGAAAGAAATGTATCAGGTATTTAACATGGGTCACCGCATGGAGGTTTACCTACCCGAAGCGCAGGCACAAACAGTGATCGATACGGCCAAATCTTTCAACATAGAGGCCCAGGTGGTGGGCCGGGTGGAAGCCCACGAAGGCAAGCAGGTGACCATTCAGTCCCCTTACGGTGAGTTTGTGTATTGATTCCCTCAGCAGACCAAAGAGAAGCCCTCAAAGCCACGATGCCCCCCTATTTTCAATCCTGCTTGGGCTTTAGATGGGGCTATCCACTTTCTTCCTAAAACAGGAAACCCCACGCGAGGTGGGGTTTCATAAGGCCAGAGGACAAATCAGCCCTTAATTCTTAGGATCAATTCTGGAGTCTTCCGGACGAGCAAAACGACTGTCTAATGGTGGCTCAGCACTAACGGACACCATGGGAAACTCCGCTCCGCCTCGGGCATCGCCAACTACTCCATCCTCATAGTTATACCAAGTGATGCTTTTGGGCAAGCGAACGGAGGCACCACCAGTGGGCACATCCTGCCAGTCTCCGTATTTGATCAGACTGTATTTATCACTAGGTCCCCCACCTCGGTAAGTCACCGTGTACATCAGCCATTCCATCTGGTGCGTGGCCTTGTCGTAGTAGAGGATGTAATTGTCATCGGGCGAATCGCCCACATTGGGAGCATAGCTGATTTTCACCCCACCGTAAGTCTTACCCATCAATTCCAAATCAGGAACCTCCTCGTAGTAGATACCCGGATCACCCAGCACGAAAGGCATGGCATAGAAATAAAAGTAGAGGTTGTGGTAGAACCGGGCCGAACCGCGCATTTCTGCATCGGCAGGGCTTACCCACACATCCGTACCATCGAAGCCAATGGTGTACTTGCTATTCTCCACCCGAATTCGGCGGTCCCAAAGATTGGTAATGTGCGTTTCAGCTTCCTCACCGTCTCCTTTTTGAAAAACCAGCCCGCCCAGTGATTTCCATAGGTCCATTCCGCCATGGGCTTCCATTACCGCCGTAGCAGACTCGGGCATTTCTTGCGTTTGTGCAAAGGCCGGACTCAATACCGCCCCAAAAAGCATGCACACCAAGGTTCTTTTCATCATTATTCCTGTTTATGTGGGCAGCAAAAGTAAGACGCTAATCCTGCTGATTTGGTCGCCACTAGGATAAATGGAAGCGATAAAAACACCAAGAAAAGCAATTCAGCCCACCCTCACGAGAGGCTATAGTGATACTACCCTGCCGCGCAAATAACAAAAGCCCAACCCAATATGGGCCAGGCTTTGGAGCATATTCCAAGCACTCAGGCTTAGTTGATACTAATCGCCCGAGCGTTTTTCAGTGCTTTTTCGTCCAATTTAGGAATGGAGACATTTAGCACACCATTCTCAAATTTGGCATCGATTTTCTCTTGATCAGCAATTTCAGGCAAAGTGAAAGACCGGCGGAAGGCATTGTAGCCAAACTCTCGGCGTGTGTAGCCACCTTTGGCCTCTTCCTTATCGGTTTTGGCCTCCGAGGAGATGGTGAGCACGTTGTGGTCCAGTTCCAGATTTACCTGATCCTTACCCACACCCGGCAATGCTACTTCCAAACCAAAGGCAGAATCCGTCTCCTTCACGTTCACTGCCGGTGCTTTGCTAGCAGAAGCGGCCGCTCCAAAATCCGTAAAACTGCGATCAAAAAAGTCGTCCAGCATAGAGGAGAACGTAGGAAAGGAAGTGCGATCGTTGAATTTAATAAGTCCCATAATCTTGCGTATTTATTCTTAGTGTTTTGTTAATCAATGTTTGACCAGTGTATTACAAGCGCAATGCCAAGCCGATAAAAGGCCCTTTCTGAGTAATTTTTATGCCATATTGACATCTAAAAATTCTATTGAGAGAAAATTATGCCATTTTGGCGCCTTTCTGGCAGCAATTTGCCCTTTAGCGCCAACTTAAAGAAGTAGCCATCCTACCCTCGGGGATAATCAAAAATGAGATCCAAATTCAATAATCACGGAGAAATGATTCTTTGTAGACTGCCCGGCTTAGGGATACCACTTCCCCACTCCTTAGCTCGATGCTGTATCTGCCACCGCCGTGCTTAAGAACTTTCTTGATTTTAGATTTCTCCACCACGTACGAGCGGTGAACGCGCACAAAACTGTCGGGTAAAATCCTCATCAGGCTTTCAAGGTTTTTATCGTGGAGGTACCGCTGGGCATTGCCTAGGTGGATCTCAGAATAATTTCCTGAGGCTTTTATACACTCGATTTCTTGGAGGCTAACCAACTGAACAACTCCTTTTGATTTGATAGAGAGGTACCTGAGCTTTTCGCGATAAGCACCGTTCCCATTCAAAAACCGGCCAATCGCCAGCTGAAATCGGCTTTCCACAATCGGCTTACTGATAAAGTCCAACACACCAAAGTCGAAAGCCGTGGCCGCCTTTTCCCGATTGGCAGTAATCACGATGGTATGGAAAGACTCTGCCGTCGCTGACTTTAGCAGCTCAAAGCCATCTTCTCCGTTCAGGTTAAGGTCTAGCAACAGCAGATCATACACCTCCTCAGCCATGCAATACCGGGCGTCTTCCAGGTTATACGAGATCGTAACCTTACAGCCCGGCAAATGCCTCTTGACCAGCTCAGAAATATGATCTGCTACCAGGGTTACGTCCTCTACGATCAATACCCTCATGAGCGATGCCTGATTTCAATGACCGATTCCCAGCCCTCATCTACCTTGCGAGAGTCCAGCTGCCATTTGCCAGGATAGCACTCCTCCAATCTGGCTTCTACATACTTGAGGCCCGTTCCGGTTGTTCGGAAAGATGGATCGGCTTTGGTGTGCCCGTCATTGAACAGGCGATACACCGTTGAAGTAGCTGTTACCTCCCTACTCAATACAAACCGGGCATTCTGGCTGCCCGAATAACCGTGCGTGAGCCCATTTTCTACCAGAGTATGAATCACCGTAGGTGGAATAGTCTCGCCCCCTACCATGCCCCTTACCTCCAGTGCGTAATCCGCCTTTTGCTGAATGCCCATAATATGCAGGTGCGCCCGGCAGATGTCAATCTCCTGCTCTATAGGCACTAGCTTCTTTTTGCTCATGCTAGCCAACAAATGAAACTCTTCTGACAAGGCTCCGATCATTTTACGAGCCGTTTCGGGTGCTGTTAATACCAGCTGCTGCAATGACATGAGAGAGTTGACCATGAAGTGTGGCAAAATGAGCTTCTGCAAGAATTGATATTCCAGACGCTCCAATTTGAGGTTTGCCTGGCTGAGAGATTTAGATTTAGTTAAGATGCTATTTGCAGATATGAAAATCATAACCAGCGCAAAAGCCATCATGCCTAAGCTATCTAATTTGAATACCAGAGAAGTGAGGATGTAATTACTTTGTATGAAATCTAAATCCTCTAAAGCATTTCTGTCATCTAGGTAATTGAGCAGAACTAGCAGTAGCAATGATCCAGTGATCAGCATACTATTCTTAATTCTTTCCCTTACCGCCGAGCAACTCAAACCAAAAGGCAGGAGACTTAAGGCAATGGCCGCATTAATATTAATCAATACGGCCAGTAAGTAGACCACCAAAAAGATCAAGGCCGAAACAACCATCACCCTTTTTGTAAAGGCAAACTCATAAAATAGAATAATCAGTAGCAAGGCATATGCTAGATACTCCAGTCCACTTCTAAACGCATAGCTAGGCAAGCTAGAAGCTGCAGGCACAAGGCCATTCCAGTACAGTACTTCATAGAGCATACTGAGGCTATTGACCAAGAAAAGCAAGGCGAGTAGCAAGAAGACCTTCTTTCGGTCCAAGGAAAAGTACAGCACCCCATTGATAAGAACCACGAACAGGAAGATTCCCAAAAACAGGATAGGCGCCGTGGTCATGATGGCCGTCTGCCTTTGAAAATCTTGATATTTGCCCAGAGACAGATCCCTGATAACAGTATTCTCTACCCTTTTATAATTAGTAAATTCTAGTTCAATTTGATTGTGCCCAGGCACCAACCATTCCCTTGGAATTCTCCTTCTCACGATATTTTTGCCACCCGCTTTGGCTGGTGCGGTAGGCTGAAGGACACCATGGCTAACTAGCAAGTTCCCATTCAAATAGAGATTAGCAGCATGGATATTGGCACGAAACTCCAACCAGATATCCTCTTGGCTGAGGGTTTCTTCTGAAACACGAAATTGCCAGGTAGCATACCACAGCCCCCTCTCTTGGCTAACTATCCCTGAAAGGCCCCTGGCTGATAGGCTGTCCGCCAGAAATTGCTTTTCGCTGCCGTGGTATAGGCTAGCTATCTGAAAGGTGCTCAAATCAATAACACTCCCCGAATATTCAGGAGTGTTATCCATTGCCCATGTATTCAACAGGAAATTTATGGCAAACAGTAAGCTCAACCTATGTAAGGTTTGATGATTGACAGCGATACAACTTCGGTACTCTTTCTTTAATTGATCGGCCTCTTCTATTTAAGAAAGATGCGAGACACCAGAATGTCAAATCTCCCCCCTTGGAAAACCTTTTGCAAAGGACTCACCAAAGGAAAATCCATAGAACTTGATCCACCGGACAAGGTAAAGGAACCGTCAGGCCCTAAGGCAATGCCTTCAAAAAAATCATCCCCATTCCCCCCGAACAAATGGGAATAGGAAAGAGAGGCGCCACTTGGGTCGAGAACCGCCACAAAGGCATCGGCTTCGCCGCTTATGCCACTCCCCGTTGCGGTAGACGTAGGAAACCAATTGGATTCGGTAAATCCCACTACCACGGCTGCACCCTCTGGGGTTACTAACAGATTTCTAGGCGAGTCATTTCCCTCTCCTCCCAGATAGGTAGAATACTTCCATTCCCTTTTACGAAGATCTATCCGAGTCACAAATGCATCTCTACCCCCTCCTACCTCAGCCTGAAACGCGCCCTCGGTGATGATAAAATTGGGAGAATCCGTGAATCCCATCATGAACACTCCACCCGAAGCATCCAGAGCTATACTATAGAGTCTTTCAGCACCGGCGCCGCCCAGGTAGCTAGAAAACTCCATTTCGGAAGTGCGTTCATCCAACACCGCCAGGAAGGCATCGTCCTGCCCTCCATTCTCGGATTGCAGTGCGTTTTTTACAGGGAAATCCTGCGACCCCGTGGTCCCCGCCACGTACAACCGGCCGGCCGGTCCCACCTCAATATCGAAACCCACATCATTTCCGGAGCCCCCCAAATAGGTAGAGGAAATCAGGCGGCCATCCTGATCCAAAGTAGTAACAAATGCATCCACGTCCCCTGCCAATTTGGGCTGCAAAGCGCTTTCCGTTGTTGAGAAATTGTTAGAGGCAGTCCGGCCCACAACATGCACCTTTCCTCGTTCACCCAGAACAATGCTTCTGCCGTCTTCGTCCCGTCTACCCCCCAGCAAGGTAGACCAAACTACATTGCCCTTCGGATCAAGCTTGACCACGAAAGCGTCGCTTTTCCCTCCAAACCTCGACTGAAAGCCCTGCGAGGTCACAGGAAAGCCTGAGGAGTAAGTGGTACCCACCGCATAGACGAACCCTGAATCATCCACAACAATCCCCTGAACTGCTTCCCATTTGGCCCCGCCGAGCTGGGTAATGTAGAAGACCTCTGTACCGGTGTGGTTGAGTTTGATAACAAAAGCATCCATACCCCCACTTAGAGCGTAGGGAAACCGGTCCGAGCCCGGCAAATTGGCAGAGGTTGAATGGCAACCCAGGTAGGTGTTTCCTTCATTATCAACAGCAACTACATCCGCATCATCGGTACCCCTACTCCCATACAAAGTAGAAAAGAGCGTTTCATGAACCAGTTGTTGGCAATGAGAGGGGCGGACCAGCCCCAAGGCCAGGACGGCAAACAGCATTTTATTCATCATTTTGAGTTTTGTGAGCTTCAAAACTGCCCCAAGCCGAAGGGACTTGAGAAAGTAAATGATGAATTGCACAAGCACGGGGTGAATATCACCTAAGGTCGCCTTAGAGAAAAGGCATCCTATAGCAAAGCCTTCTGAACCCGAGTCACAAAAAAAGCCAGCGATCGCTGGCTCTCCCGAAACGAGGGTTTCCTGTAGGCTATCCTGTCATCCGTTAGAGGAGGGGTTCTTGGGCCTGGCCGCTTTGTAGGGCCCAGTGGCACCTCCGCGTAGCTTTTGCAAATCCGATGGAGAAAGAGATATGAACGCGTCGCTTTGATTTTTCATCACTGAGAGAAGTTTGTTTCTGATTGAATGAACCAATAAGGTAGGAAAAACCAGAAACCAAGGCACGCAGCACGCACTACGTTCGTCACATATAGGATTGCTAACCCAATACGTTCAGGGCGTCTTCCAAGGCCTGCAACTTTTCCCCAAACTCCGGCCAGTGCAACGAGTTGGCCTCGGCTTGCTTACGATGCTTTTCTTTTAGGCGGTAGAGGTAATAACCGACCCCAGTGAAAGCCATAGTGATGAGCAAAAGACCGATTACCCAGTTCCATTGGTTGCGTACAAAGGCCACTTGATTTTCCTCGATTTCCAGGCTCTGTCTAGCCAAAATAACCTCTGCTTCTTGGCGGGCCCGCTGGGCATCCGCCTTGGCGGTTTGGGCAGCCACCATTCCTTCGCGTACACGACGTTCCATGGTCAGTGCTGCTTCCAGATTTCCTTGGGTTTGGTAACTCTCAGCCAATAAAGAAAGTGTTCGCAACGCATTCTCTCCCGGCGCTTCAGAAACATATTCGGCTTGCTCTGAAAGCATGGCGGTAGCTACTTCTAGTTGGTTTTGTTTCAGATAGTACTCCGCCATGTAGTTGGTCCGGAAAAAGTTATCGTCCCACCCGGCGTAGTGCATCCTTCCTGAAGTATAAGAATGTTGAAAGTAGTCATTTGCAACATCCCATTGTTCTCGACTTTCAGCAAGGCGACCCAAGAAAAAATACGTTCTAGTAGCATGAAGAATTGAATCATTACTCCGACTCAGATGATCCAATGCTTTGGATAGGTACACTTCAGCTTCTAATTTTTCGTCTAAATCCACCAAAATACCAGAAACACTGTAAGCCTGCTTAGCAGCAAGTCCATATAGCTCATCCTTCAAAAAGTACTGATAGGCAAGAACAAAATTTTCAATCGCCTCTTGTGTATTCCCCCTATCTTCCTCTACATATCCCAAATGCTCATATACGTATGCCACATCCGACAATAGACCCAACTCTAAATAGACGGATGCGACTTTTGTAAACCCTTCCTGAGCAGCCAGGAAGTTTCCTGTTTCATGTTCATACACTGCTAAGAAAAACTCACATTTGGCTTGATACTGCCGATCAGTCGTTTTTTGGAATAAGTGTTTTGCGGTAGAAAAATGAACAAATGCATCATGGTAAGCTAGAAAAACATGAGAACGATAACCTAAGAGATAATGAAACCTACTCAGCCACACATAATCATTCTCTTTTGCAGCTAGCTCAAGCCCATTATTCAAATACCCATCAATACTGTTATCCACAGAAGCTATCTGCTGAATGCCCAATTCGTACAGGGTTTGCATCTTTTCCTGGGGATCTTCCAGGTATTGTAAGGTAATTTTTAGGCTATCTAAACTTCCAGCCAAGGCTTGAAAGCCTAACCAGAGTAAAGCACCTGTTATTATTAACTTTTTCATAGGTATGCCCCTTCTTAGAGGGACCCCTACGGGTCCTTCCAAATCAATTGCCAATCATATTAATGGGGGGGCGGTGTGGATCCTCCACCAGATCCGCTACTACCAGATCCACCTCCGGAACCGGTATTTCCACCATTCATTTTTTGCTTGGACTTGTCTGTCAATACTGTCCAACCTTTGCGGGATTCAAATTTTGCATGTAGCATAATGATAAATGTTTGATTTCCCGAAAGTTACCAAACACTCCCTGGCACACAGGCAGATACCGATGGACATCTACTGCTGACTCAGGGTATTAGCATACATTATTTACATGCGACACCCGTCGGCTTGTCCGATTAACAGGACCATTTTACCAGCCGATAAGGTACTACTTTATCGACAAATGGGGAAATGACTTTAGGGAAGAGTGGTCGGACAGTCGATACAAACACTCTAATTCGCTCTCCAGGAGTATCCCTACAACTATAGAGCCCAATAGCGTACATACCCCAGGCAAAGAGGACGACTTGAATGGAGCGTTAAAGCATACTAATCTCCAAATAGCAATTAGCTTTTTATAGTTGAACTAGTACCTTTTGAGGTTTTCAAAAGGTATTACTAAATCCAATCGTTAAATAACAAAGTAGGGAGGAGGGGTGCTTTCTCCATTAGTACCACCTGTACCAGTTACTCCCCCATTTAATTTTTGCTTGGACTTGCCCGTTAATACCATCCAGCCCTGGAGGGATTCAAATTCTGTATTTAGCATCATGATAAAGGTTTGATTTCCCGAAAGTTACTAAACATTCCCAGCCAGTGGAGCCAATATCTACCACTGAATCAAGACTTTAAGCATTCAACCATTACATACCAATGCCACCCCCCCTTCCGATATTCAGGGCCATTTCACCAATCCGTAGGCACTTATTCATATACAAAAACCGGGATATGACTTTGGAGCAAACCGGTCAAATAGTGCACACATTACTCCAATGTCCCATCGACACATCAGCGCTGCATTCTGCCCATCAAAAACCAAAAGAGATGGGCCCGATGATTTGGTTACAGCCGCAGATGCTTTTGCCGAATGAGGACAGCCCGGATAGAAAAGCTAATCAGGAAGCATATAGAAATTACCATGATGGTAATTCCGATAATGAGGGAGACGGACATCCAGCGACCATCCTCTTCCCAACTGGCTAATAAACCCGCCAGGGTAAGAAAGAGTACCGTGAGGTACAAGCCTGAGATCGCAATGCTAAGCCTGCGTAGCTGCGCCAGCTTAAGCTGGATAATCTCGGCATAGCGGTCTTCCTCCTGCTTCAATTGCTTGATTTCCTGGTTGATGTTAATTACAAAATTGCTGGTAGACAGAATGAGCAAGGCAATACCAGGCAATACTGTGATGGGAAGGTACCATTCCATGAGAACGGGGGTTGGTGGTGGTTTTCAAAAATAATCATTCGCCTGTGTTTGGGGTTTCCGTATCTTTCGCATAGCGATAAAAAGGAAAACCATGCGACAGGTAATTCAGGGAATTGCGGCCTGCCTTATGCTGGGGTCGGTTTGGGGCTGCGCAGTTACAGAAGATAGTCTGATGTTCGACTTGACGGGCAATGGCTCGAAAAGCTACGGGGTCACCTCCGTAATTCGGGCAGGACAACTGCCCCCGGTAATTCTGGAACCGTGCGATCTTGACGATGTCTATACGTTTAACGTCCAAAGGGAGGTGCGTTTCGACGACTCGCAGTACAACTACCAGTGCATGGAAAACGGCGAAGTCCGCCAGCCCCTGCAGGGCACCTGGACCTTAAACTTTGGTACTCGGGAGATGGTCATTGTCAATGAGGATAACGACCCTGGCTACTTGCAAGGCACCTATGCCATTGTAGAGCATGACCAGGATCACTTTGTACTACAAGGGGACTGGCTGGGCATTCCTTCTCAAATCACCCTCACTCGCGATGCACACTGGCAATTTTAGTATCCTTTGCTTTCTGGCCGTAATCTTGACCTGGGCCCCACAGTTTTTGCATGCCCAGGAGATGTCGGTAATGACGTACAATATCCGGTATGACAATCCAGATGACGGGGCAAATGCCTGGTCTCAACGAAAGGCCGAACTCGCCAACCAAATCTCTTTTCACGGCCCAGACATCCTGGGCATCCAAGAGGGACTACTGCATCAGGTAAAATACCTGGACAGCGCCTTGCTAGACTACCGGTATGTAGGGCAAGGCCGTGATGACGGCCGACGAAAGGGTGAGTTTTGCGCCATTTTTTTCCGCCATACGCGGTTTGAGAAGCTTTCAGAAGGTACACTTTGGCTTTCCGAAACTCCAGACCGTCCCTCCACTGGTTGGGATGCTGCTCTGCCTCGCATTGCGACTTGGGTACGACTAGATGACCTGGAAGATGGCCGCTCACTGGTAGTAATCAATACCCACTTTGACCATCAGGGAGAGCAAGCCCGCAAAGAGTCTGCAAAATTACTGGTTACCTTCGTGAAAAGCCTGGAAAGGCAGGGCGATGCCGCCGTGGTACTGATGGGGGATTTCAATGCTAGCCCCGATGAGGAGCCCATTAAGCAGCTAGATTTTTCGCTCTTCGATAGCCATGATGAGTCGCTCGATCCCCCATTTGGCCCTACCGGCACTTGGGCCAATTGGCAGGTGGGCAATTCCCTGGATCGCCGGATCGATTACATCTGGGTGAATGAAGGGTTTACTGTAGAGAAATATGGGGTACTCACCGACCACCGGAACGGCCGCTACTATTCGGATCATCTCCCGGTATGGGTGCAACTAAGTCGATAAAAGTTGACTAGGCAGTCACGGTAAAGGCTTCGTCCAGGGCTTCTTTTTGACGCAGGTGATG
This sequence comes from Cytophagales bacterium, assembly GCA_003454975.1. Classification (GTDB taxonomy): domain Bacteria; phylum Bacteroidota; class Bacteroidia; order Cytophagales; family Cyclobacteriaceae; genus DMST01. Next base: position 16,603 of record DMST01000509.1, read on the forward strand.
GCGCCAGTGCATGGGTATATTCTGGTACCATTGTTTTGCGTCCAGATAGCCAAATATCTGATGCTGGAATTTTCCGCTAGGCGGGTCATTGGCCAAAATTTCCTTTACCTCTTGCACCGCTTTGAAGGCCCGTTTCATTTGGTTACGAAGCTTCATTTTGTTAGACATATCCGGCTCGTTGGCGGAGTCTCGGTGCGTTTGGAATCTACGAGGAGGGAACGCATTCTCCCGATAGCTAATCACACCCAGTTCAGACATCTCTTTCTCAGTATCTTCTTGGGTCTCAATCAACTCTTTGATCACAATCACCTGAAAGTTCAAGGTACCGTTGAGTATATGCTGGTAAATCTGCCCAATGCACCAGCCGCCATCAGGGTGCGCTCTCCACAAATCCATTTCGGAATACCCTTGTAGGTCTTTGAACCAAACGTCGTATACTTTTTGGAAATCCTCCCAAATATCTTCCAGGGTGTACATTTTAAAATACAATTTAATCTGGGAGTAATCTAAATATTACCCGCCAGACTTCCCACGTTTTTTGATAATTCTACACTAAGACAAGCCGTACAGCGGGAGAACGAGTGAATCTACTTAGCACTAATCAGCGTAAGGGAGAAATTGTTTGAGGGCTTCGTATAATGAGGGTGGATGGATGGGCTTCGTAAGAAAATCATTCATCCCCAGACTACGGCACCTTTCCTCATCTACCTTTCGTGCCGCTGCCGTTACCGCTATTATGGGAATATTTTCGGGATTGCTCTCAGCTACTTGCCCGTTCCGTATTCGGCGAGCAGCTTCATACCCATCCATTTCGGGCATATGCAGATCCATCAGCACCATAGCAAATTCCTTCTCCTGCATCTTTTCCAACGCCTCCTTGCCATTTTGGGCCACCTCGGCAGTTAGACCCACCTTACGCAACAAACGCAGTACTACCAGCTGGTTTACAGCGTTATCCTCCACCACCAGCACCCGATTGGGCTCAAACAGCAGCGGCTTGGTCAATGAATGGGTTACCATTTGGGTAGTAGGCATGATGGGTGCCCCTACTTCTTCCAGAGGAAGATGAAAGAAGAAAGTGCTCCCTTCTTTCACTTTGCTCTCTACCCATATTTCCCCCCTCATTTGCGAAATGAGCTCCCGGCATAAAGCCAGGCCCATTCCAGTACCGCCGTACTTTCGGGTTGAGGAATTATCAGCCTGGGTAAAATCATCGAAGATTTCTTGCTGTTTTTCCTTAGGTATCCCAATGCCGGTATCGGCCACAGAAAACTGCACCCATAAGCGATCCATACCTGCTTTTCTAGGAGAAGGTTCTATATCAATCCGGATCGAGCCTTTATCTGTAAACTTAAAGGCATTGGCCAGTAGATTCATCAATACCTGCTGAATTCTGGACTTGTCGCCCATTAACTGCCGTGGCAGCACCGAGTCCAGTTCTCCTTCAAACCGTAGCCCTTTTTGGCGCGCCTCGTACCGAAACCCAGCCAGCACTTCTTCTAAAACCTCTTGTAGAGTAAAGGGCTCTTTAACAAATTTGAGCTGCCCGGCTTCCAAGCGTGCAAAATCCAGCAAATCATCCACCATCCGCAGGAGCGAATCGGCACTTTGCTTCACGTGCACCAAGTACTGACTTTGGTCCTCATTGAGGGGAGTAGACAGTACTAATCCAGTAAGACCTATAATGCCATTCAGTGGAGTGCGGATTTCATGGCTCATGTTGGCGAGGAACTCACTCTTTACCCGGTTGGCTATTTCGGCAGCATCCCGTGCCAGGGTAAGCGCATGCTCTGTCCGAATCCGTTCTTTTATCTCGGCCTGCAAAGCATGGGTGCTTTTCTCCACCAACTCTGCCAGCCGCTCATTCTTTTTTCGGATACTGAGTGTACGCACCTGATACCCTAAATAGATCAATACCAGAATACCGACCCCCATCAACACCCGAAACCATAAAGTTTCCCAATAGGCAGGCACCAGATAGATGTGCAATGGCTTGGCTTCGGTCCAGCCGCTCAGCGAATTCTTAGCCCGCAAGCGAAATTCGTAGTGTCGGCCTCTAGGTAGGTTAGCATACGTTACCCGCCGGGTCTGGTCGCCGTCCTTCCATTCATCTTCCCATCCTACAAGGCGGTATTCGTAATACACATCACCGGGCCTTACAAAATCAAAATTGTTGAACCGGAGAATAAAGGTGTTTTGATCAGGAGCTAACCGAATTGAATCCAAGGCCAGCAGTTGCTTAGGCAACACCCCGGTGGCGTCCCCCACAGTGACTTGCTCATCATGGATCATGAGATCATACACCGCCACGGGTACTTCCAATTGGAAATCACGGATCTGCGAAGGATCAAAAACATTGAGACCATTTACCCCGCCCAAATACAACAACCCCTCTTCACTCAATAGGCTTGACCTGGCAAAGAATTGCTCCCCCTGTAGGTTATCTCCTACATCAAAATACGTGAGGGAAAGGCTCTGATCTTCAAAGATTTTTATCCGGGCCATCCCCTCATTGCTCGTAGCCCATAGGGTACCCGAGCCATCAAACACCAGTGCCCGTACATCTTTGAAGGTGAGCCCCTCGGCCTTACCATATTGCCGTACCTGTTTGGTCTCTGGGTCAATTCGCCATAAGCCTTGCTCTTGAGTACCTGCCCACAACACCCCTTCTTCATCCATGGTAAGGCATTTCACCATTGGAGGCATTGTTATCAAGGAGTCTTCAACGTACAAGCGCTCTTGCTTATATTCCTCGTCACCATAGGGCAGGCTCATCAACCCGGCAACGCCCCCTATCCAAAGCTTCTGATGGCGATCATCGGGCAGCAAACAATTAATGGCCTCTTTCGGGTACCCTTGGCCTTCCTGACTAAAGGGATTTAAAAACTGCTCATACACCGTATTGTACAGCAGTAGCCCCAGGTTCTCGGTAGCTAACCATAAAGCATCTTCATCCTCAAACCACAAATCATTGATTTGCAATGGGTTATCACCCACATATTCGCCACCAGAAGGTGTATAGAGTGCATACCTCCCCGTTGCCGTCTCAAATTTACCCAACCCTTCCTGGGTACCCACCCACAATACACCTGGGGAGGAACTAATAATACTTAGTACAGGCAAATGAACTCGTTGATTATCAGCAGGTTTGATAGGAAAATGAGTAAAAGCCTGTTTCGTCCGATCATAGCAAGACAGGCCTACACGAGAACCCAGCCACACCTTGCCAGAAGCGTCTTCATAAAGACTGCGTACGTGATAGTCTACCAGAGCCCGATCAGTGCCCACAACACTAGCAGGCCCGTAGTATTCTATAAGATTGTCAGCTTCGTGAAAGTAGGTAATCCCTCCGGCCTCAGTACCCAGCCAAATACCGCCTGCCTCGTCTTGAAAAATATCCCTAACCACATAATCAGACAGTCCGTAATCGTCATTGATATCATGCTCATAGGACACAAAATCCTCTTTCCCTTGCCAACGAACGCTCACCCCATTGGTAGTACCTACCCAAACATCCCCCTTTTGAGAAACCATGACGGTGAGCACCTGATTACTCCCAATAGCAGTATTGGAACGGGTGGTATATTGATTCATCACCTGTAAGGTGCTGGTTTGCACCTGCCGGAGTCCCCCACCAAGGCTACCTACCCATAATTCTCCTTGTGACCCAAACGCCAAAGAAGACACCCGATGGCTCTTTTCCAGGCCCAGTGAAACAGTATCCACCTGATTGGAGGTATAGCGAACCAAATTATTGCCAATCCCTAGCCAAAGGGCCCCG
>DMST01000509.1:20427-30742 GCA_003454975.1 Cytophagales bacterium
GGCCCCGGCTGGTCCCGGGGCCATGGTGGTAATACCTGTAGAAAGATTGGTCTCTCCGGACTCTTGTCCTAAAGCCACCAAATCAAAAGCATTGCCTTCCGGATCATATATGGCCAAACCCTTCTCAGTCCCAATCCATATCCTCCCGTCGATATCCTCTGCCAGCACGTGCACGTTGAGAACGGGCTCTCCGTTAATGGGAATGGTCTCAAACCGGTTAAGCCCCAAGTCATACCGGTTCACCCCTTGGGCAGTAGCCAGCCATATTTGCCCTGTTTTATCGATCAGTAGGTCACGTACCCGGTTACTTAGTATCGAATAAGGATCGGTACGATCTGCCACATACTTCTCTCCGCTTCTGAATGAAAATTTTGAGACCCCTTCATCGGTACCCACCCACATGTACCCTATCTGGTCCTGCGCGATTACAGTTACCTGGTCCGATACCAGATAATCATCGCTATTGTAATGAAAGAAATTGGGGTGCAGCGGTTGGGCAAAAGCGCCCAACACGGTCAGTATAGAGATACAGAAACAGACAATTAATCTGACCATGTGCAGGGTGGATGTGAGCCAAAATTTACAAAACTATTCTGACAGGTACTGCACTGTATTCCTACTTGGGTCTTACCTGTCTACCGACACACGACCTGACTGTTATGTGTGGGCCAAGAAAAACTTAAGCTGCCTGTTCAGAGGCAGAAGATGATTCATACCGCTTGTTTACTTGCTGATACAGTTCGGAAGGTACTGGGGAATTTACGGTGGGCTTTTTTACGGTTGGCTTTATCCAATCCAGCATACCGTTGGCCCAAACATAGGCCAAGCCCAATGCTAGTATGCCTACAAATAGTAGCATTTCTACAAAGGCATAATTCCCCCATTTTCCCTGAGTAGCCATCATAAGTTCAGTATCACCTAGAATAGTAGCCCAGGGGAAAAGAAAAATGATTTCAACATCGAACAGAATGAAGACCAGGGCCACCACATAAAATCGAAAATTGAATCTTCCCCAAGCAGAGCGCACAGGCTCTTCACCACACTCATAGGTGGTCAGCTTTTCGTCATTGGGACGATGTGGCCTGAGAAGTCTGGCCGTGAGTAACCCAAAACCGATAAAAATGATGGCGCCAATCAAAAAAAGTAGTACGGTGCCAAAACCCGAAACTTCCAACTGCATGAACAACTAGAACTTAAGCGGATCAAAGTGGCGAAAGTGGCCGTTCATCCTCACCCGATCCTTGGTACGTTCGATATCTTGCAATAAGGGGATGGCTCTCTCCAGATGCTCAATGACTAATTGCTGGCGCTGACTCTCGCGCTCACACTGCAATAGTTCATACTTCTGCTCACTGGAAAGACCAATCCTGTGGGCCAAATCAAAGGTACGGATTTCAGTCGATACCTGACTTTGCCCTCCTAGTTGGATCACCTCAAAAAATGACTTAACCAAATTTACCAGTCTATTCTGCAAAGAATAATCCGGATCATCTAAGTCTTGGATATACCGCACCTCCCCGCCGGCATATAACTTATCCGGCATTGGGTTTTCAAATTTCATTACCTGAAACCGACGCGTTCCGCGGGTGCGAATATCCATCCGACCGTCCGGATACACCCGGACTACCTGATCCAATTCCACCTCAGTACCGAAATCCATTTCGTCGGTTACAAAGGCCACAATACCAAAAATTCGATCACCATCCAGGATGTCCTGCATGAGTTGCTTATACCTCGGTTCAAAAATGTGAAGGTTCAAACTCTCCTCAGGAAAAGCGACCAGATTCAGTGGAAAAAGTGGGATATACGCTTCCATAAAGAGACAACTTTTGTGGAAGAATTAAGTTTCAATTGTGGATCAAAAGTTAAACAAAATTTATCGAGTTTAGACTGTAAAAGTTTCGAAAAGGTTTCATAGTTATAACCTTCGTGTTTTTTGTTTAACGAAGCAATACCCAAGGGTCACAAATATTAAACAGGGTAAGCCTTAGATAAAATTTTCTTTTTTAGCCTTTTCCTTTCCCCTCACACCACTCAGCCATCCATTATTGATTATCTTTCTTTTCTACAGCCCAAGCACCCTATGTCCCGTTCCAAAAGCCCTTTACTACCTATCCTGCTGGTCAATTTCATCGGCACTCTGGGATATAGCTTCATTGTCCCCTACTTGGTATATCTCGTGACTGCCTTTGGTGGTAATGAAGTCATCTATGGGTTGATGGGAGCAGTATATCCTGCACTACAACTGATCGGTGCCCCTCTGCTAGGAGCTTGGTCTGACAGGTATGGGAGAAAACGCATTCTGGTCATATCCCAGGCCGGCACCTTTCTGGCCTGGGTGTTATTTCTAGTGGCTCTGCTACTACCCGTACGAGAGCTACTGGCAGTACAGAATCCCATTCTAGGCTCCTTCTTTTTCAGCCTGCCACTCATATTGCTATTTATGGCTCGTGCGCTAGACGGCATTACTGGGGGTAACGTTTCCGTGGCCAATGCCTACCTCGAGGACATTAGTAACGAAGGCAACCGAAAGGCCAACTTTGGCAAGATGAGTGCCTCAGCCAACTTGGGATTCATTCTGGGCCCGGCACTAGCAGGGGTACTCGGTGGAACAATAATGGGCGAAAAGTTGCCCGTATTGGTGGCAATGGCCGTCTCATTGGTGGCCATATTTGTCATTGCTTATGGGCTGCCTGAGTCAAACCCCGGAGAAAAGATAAAACTACACCTGCCCAAACTAAGAACCCGCCATGCTTTTGACCCAGAACACAAAGACTGCAAACCACCTACTCCAAAACCTACTCGCAAGACGTTGAAATTTGTTTGGAAGCTTCCTGGCATTGCCCGGGCACTTACCTTGTATTTCCTCATCTTTTTAGGATTCAACTTCTTCTACACCTCCTTTCCCATCCACGCTAAAGAAGCGCTACAGTGGGACCTAACTACCCTAGGCATTTTCTACACCGTTATGAGTGGCTCTATGGTCATCGTACAAGGCCCCATTTTAAGTTGGCTAAATCAACGGGTACGGGAAGAAACCCTTCTGGTTGTTGGCAACCTCATTCTGGCAGGCAGTTTTGTACTTCTCACTATCTATAACGATACCATAGCCTACATAGCGGCCATATTATTTGCCATTGGCAATGGAGTCATGTGGCCCAGTTTCCTATCTATCCTAGCTCGAACAGCCGGGAAAGAACATCAAGGAGCGGTACAGGGGTATGCCACCAGTGCCGGAAGCCTTGCTTCTATCATTGGGCTTATTGCCGGTGGAGTGATTTACGGGCAAATAAAAGAGGGAACATTCTGGATCGCCGCCATTATCATTTTTATGGTATGCCTGGTATCCATTTCTCAGCTAAAAGCCAAAAAAACACCAACTGGCCCATGAGAATTGTTGAGAGGTGAATTTTTAAACCCAGGATTGCAAGACCTATCAAGGGTAAAAGTGAGGGAACAGAAGGAATCTGTCAACGGTTGCCGGGTAACTGATACACCATCTCGTACTGGTTAATTTGGTTAGCGAAGTTAAGTCGGGCGAAAAAACTCCTCAACCCTTCGGCCTCCTCCCTAACGTTGATTACCGTCAGATTGGGTTGGGCAGCTCTTTTCACCATCTCGTCCACTAAGGCCGCCCCGATGCCCTCACCCCGGCACTCTGGTGCCACTGCCAATGCAGAAATTCGCCCAATATGCGGCTGGTAGACGGCTACTCCTGCTGTTTGTCCTTGCCATGTGGCCTCTAGGATCTCCTCGTGTGGATTGCCTGGTAGACGGGACCACTGATCCTGGAAGGTGGCCTGGGCGGCACTCCATTGACTATACAACTCCCAGTTGGGGGACGCTTTCGTGTGGATATCTACGTTTTCAAGAGTACGTTCGTATTTAGTAGGCAATTCTTGCAGCTTGAAACAGCGGAGAAAGTCGCCTTTTTCAAAGCCTACTCTTTGGTAGGCCCTTAGTGCCTTGGGGTTGTCAGTGAGGACCTCCAACACACACCGCTCTACCCCATCCGCCTCCAATTTGGGTAACATAAGATCGTACATGGCATCCACGAGTTTTTGCCCACGGTGCTCTGGAATTACCCCCGTACCACCATTGTATGCCGTCAGCGAACCTTGATATTCCGCTACGGCAGAAAATATAAACGCTACTAGGCGCCCCTGATAAAACACCCCCGGTGAGTAGGTTTCCTGCAGGCCCAGTTTATCCCGAAACCGAACAGCAAATTGCTCTCTCGACATTAAAATATTGAGAGAATAATCAGCGAATGCCTCCAGGAAGGCAGCGTGTAGCTTAGGAAAATCCTCGGGGGTAAAAAATCGGGTGGAATAGCTCATCTTGCAACCTACAAATTTGTCAGAGTTCACTAGTCAGGTTCTGTTGGTTACGCAACCAAATCTCCTTCCTTTGTGTCCTGACAAATAGGATTCCTTGGAATCTTTCGGCCAGTGATATTATTACTAAGCTACTCATGACCACCACACTACGCATTTCTCTTCTTGCACTTTCCTCACTTTTTTGTGTTCATCTCCACGCTCAGTCTTCCTGTCAAGTCAACTTGGAAGAGCTAGACGGCAGCTATGAAGGCGATTGCCGTGCAGGATTGGCCCATGGCCAAGGCAAGTCCGCAGGTTCTGAATCATACCAAGGCGAATGGCGCAAAGGCTTCCCCGATGGCTTTGGCACCTATACTTATGCCTGCGGGGATGTATACGAAGGATATTTTGAGCGAGGCCGCCGGGAGGGGCAAGGTACACTCACCTACGTGGATGGAGAAATAAAGGAAGGTATCTGGCAAAATGACAAATTTGCCGGATACTATTCGGAAGCCTACGAGTTCATTGAGAAACCGCTGACGGGTAGCTATTCCATCCAACGGATGGGCAGTGAGGAGAACCGGGTGGAGATCATACTGACCAACAAAGGCACTGCTTTTAATCCCTATGACCTTGACTATGTGTGTAGTACAGGAGTTGCAGTGAGGTACCCCAACCGGTTCGGTTGGGAGGCCGTAGAGTATCCTTGCACCATTAACGTAAGCTATTCTGTACAGGTGGGGGTTTACCTATCTCCAGTAAAGTTTGAAATCGAAATTAAAGAACCTGGAGATTGGAAAATGGTGATGCGCCACTAATTCAATGGAGAGGGCCGGCAGCTGAGCAGATGTTGGCGCTTGCAACCTGAAGGCACCAACATCCTACCAAGGTAGCTCCTCATGCTTATGCCTCTTACCTTGAGGCACTTAACCACCCCCACACTTCTTGATCCTCTTTTTCTGGATAGAGGTCCTGAAACACCACCTCCGAGGCACCTTCCTTGGTACTTTCAGGAGCAATCACCTTTTTCTTGGCCTCAAGAAACGACTCCTCTACGTAGAGAGAACCATCACTCATACTTACAAAGTTGAGCCCCTTATCATCAGCACTCAGTTCACGAATGGCATCTTTCCATTCACCTTCTTCCACCGAGTCCATCTCCCAGTCGCGCCTAACGAACTCTTGGATTTTCTTTACCGAATATCGGCCAGGATTACCCGCTTCATAGTTGTCCAAGTAATAATGCACTTTGATGGCATACAGAATGGCCTCCGACATCTCCTCCTCGGCCTCTAGATTCAGGTACTGCTGGCGCATGCCGTTCAGGTTAATGAATATGCTTCCTATGTTACCATCAAAGTCTTCTTGCTGGGTATAGGGCGTTTCTCCCTTCTTAAAGTTGCTCTTTACTTTCATGGCTTCCCCCCAGCGCATCTGTGGAATCTCAAATTGGTTCTCTTTGAGACCGAAGGGCTGCCAAAGCTCGGCAGGCAAGGCCTTTCTCACTTGCTCTATTTTCTCGCCCTTTTGCACCGTAGCTATCACCTTGATGCCCTTTTCATCCCAAAGCTTCAGCAAGGCAGCTAGCCTCTCGGGTGTAGGGTGCAGGTAAAGTTCCAGATCATCCAGATAGATAACCGGAATCTCGTACCGTTCTACCTGCGGCAACAGAGGTTTATCCAGCTCATCCATATTGGGCACACAAAGCACCACATTTCCTTCACCATTCATCAGTTGGTAGGCCGCACGGCTCTTTCCACTCTGGGCATTGCCAGTCACCAGCATGGGGCTACTGGGATGCGCATCATAATGCTCGCGCATCTTGGTGTCGTGCTCTCGTTTGTGATAAAACGACTTGAATGTGGTAGAAGAAATCCGTGCTTGCCCCAGCATAGTTACCGGTGGTAGCTCCTCGCAAGGGTAGTATTCGTACCCCTTCCTCTTGGCATCTACTGAGCCATCAGCAACAGCCTTGGTTTGAGGTGTTGCTGTTTTAGCTACTGGCGTGGGTTCCACAGGGGCTAAAACCTCGGCATCAGGGGTATCCGGCTCTTCTGAGGTCTTCTCCTCGGTTTTCTCCGGTTCCGGATTGTCATTTTTTGTAGCCCCATCTACCAAACGGTCAAGCTCGGGACTCAGTAATTCCCAAAACACCTCCTTGCTGGTATATTCTATCGGGGAGAGGTTCAACTCCTTGAGTCGGTTCTTGAAACCATCTAAGATTTTCAGGTCTTCTTCCAAATAGGGCGATTGGGGAAAGGGATCTTGGCAGAGGAACGCTAGCACGGGAGGGTTACCTTCGGTGGTAATCTGCTGAAGAGTCTGATCAAAATCAGATAGAGTCAACGGCCCCACGTGAGACCATGCTGCCATAACTACCAGATCCGCCTGGGTTAGGACAGACGGATCCGCCCCTTCTTCCCACACCTCTGACTTGATGTATAACCCCTTCTGTAGGCGCGCACCGTTCGTGCGCATCATCATCTTTTCCAAGTGCGCTACGTCTTGCGCAAGCTCCCGTGAGGAAGCCAATATCACCTTGATGGTTTGTAGTGCCATGCCCTTTTGTATTTGGGGAACCAAGATACAGTGAGGGGTTGAGCAATTCCAAAAGCTAATAGTAGGAAAAAGCGGACGAATACCATTACAGGCAAGATCGCCATTCCAGTACCCGACTTTTATATAAGAATAACCTTTGGGTGGCCTCCCACTTACGAAGAAAGCCACCCCATCTGGAGTGGCCTTCCTCATTGTGAATAGGCAAGACCACTCGAAGTGGTCCTGTTTGTTGATTTATTGATTCGAAGCCAGCTCTACGCTGCGCTCGATAAAGTCCGTTAAAGATTTGCCATCCAGCATATTCTGAGACAAACGTGCCAGATCGTAAGCCTGCTTAGCTAGCATCTCTTTCTTCTCTGCTTTTTGTGCCTTCACAATCTTAGTCACCAATGGGTGGTTTCCATTTACCACTACCTGGTGCTGATTTGGCATCGCACCCATCATACCCATACCGCCTCCATTGGCAGCCATCTCGGCCATCCGGCGCATAAACTCAGGCTGTGTGATGGTTACCGGCATTTCATCTGGGGCCAATGATTCTACCTGAAGATTTAGGGTATCATCACCAATGGCGGTTTTGAAAACATCCTCTACCTTCTTCTTCTCATCGTCGCTCAGTACACTTTCCTGCTCTTCGCCCTTATCAATCAGCTTGTCTACAATATCAGCATCTACACGTTTCAGCTGTACTTTTTCCAGCTTCTGTTCCAGGTGGTTGATAAAGTGGCTGTCAATAGGGCCTTCCAATACCGCCACGTCATAACCGCGCTTGGTAGCCGCCGTGATATAGCTGTCCTGCTTGCCCGGATCGTTCGTGTACAGGATCACCTTGTTTTCGTCCTTATCCGTTTGGTTGGTAGCAATTAGCTCTTGGTACTCCTCCAGGGTATGGTGCTTGCCATCCACACTCTTCATCAGCACAAAGTCCATTGCCTTTTCAGCAAACTTATCCTCGGTGATCATCCCGTATTTCACGAATACGCCAATGTCGTCCCACTTACTTTCGTAGTCCTCACGCTGGTCTTTGAAGAGCTCACCCAACTTATCTGCTACCTTCTTGGTGATGTAGTTAGAGATCTTCTTCACGTTGCTATCGCTCTGCAAATAGCTACGGCTTACGTTCAGCGGAATGTCTGGCGAGTCAATCACCCCATGCAGCAGCATCAAGAACTCCGGCACAATGTCCTTCACCTCATCCGTAATGAACACCTGGCGACTATACAATTGGATCTTGTTGCGCTGCAGCTCCAAGTCATTTTTCACCTTCGGGAAATACAGAATACCCGTTAGGTTGAAAGGATAATCCACATTTAGGTGAATCCAGAACAACGGATCTTCGCTAAAAGGATACAGCTCCTTGTAAAAGTCCAGATAATCCTGGTCAGAAAGATCGTTGGGAGACTTCGTCCACAGGGGTTCGGTGTTATTTACAACCTTCTCCTCGAACTCTACTTCTATGGGCAGGAACTTCGCGTATTTATCCAAAATGCCTTGGATACGAGCAGTTTCCAAGAATTCCACTGACTCTTCCTCAATGTGCAGGATGATATCCGTACCCCGCTCCGTACGAGAGCCATCGCTGATCTCAAACTCGTTGTCGTTCTCACTCACCCAGTGAGCGGCCGTAGATCCTTCCTTGTAACTCAAAGTGTCAATTTCCACCTTGTTGGCTACCATAAAAGCTGAGTAGAAACCAAGTCCGAAATGACCAATGATCTGGTTTTCGGCACCTTTGTCTTTATATTTTTCCAGAAACTCAGTAGCACCACTGAAGGCGATCTGGTTAATGTATTTTTTGATCTCCTCAGCAGTCATACCAATACCGCGGTCACTGATGGTGAGGGTCTTGGCCTCCGCGTCCAGTGAAACCGTGATTTTGGTATCACCCAAGTCGCCGCTGTACTCACCCAATGACGTAAGCTGCATCAGCTTCTGGGTAGCGTCTTGTGCGTTGGAAATTAGCTCCCGCAAGAAAATCTCATGATCGCTATAGAGCGACTTCTTGATAATTGGGAGAATGTTTTCGGTATGGATTGAAATTGTGCCTTTCTCTTGCATGGTTACTCGATGGTTATTGGCTATTCCCCCTTATCAAGCACCGGACCATTAGGACCATGGCCGGAATTAAGGGAAATTTTGTCAGGCTTGTCTGACAGATTGTATCAATATCCTATGGGGTCATGCCATGGCACACGACACTCTTTCAAGCCAGGTCCTCAATGGTGAAAAGCGCAGACCAGCGTGAAACTTATCCGTGCGTGTCTACCTGCTAGGGCAGGACTGGGTTTTCAGATTTGCTATTTAAAAGAAAACCCCGACCAAGGCCGGGGTTATACACGAATAGGGAATGGAAAATTCTTTAAGCCATCGCTTCCGCTTCCAGGTTTTCGGTACTGTAAGCATCTACGGGGATACAGCTACACATCAAGTTGCGGTCACCGTAGGCATTATCTACCCGACCCACTGTAGGCCAGAACTTAGCCTCGCGTACGTAGGCTAGCGGATAAGCCGCCTTCTCCCGATTGTAACTATGCTCCCAGGTATCGGCCATTACTTCTGCTGCAATATGAGGTGCATTCTTCAGTACATTATCCTCAGCATCCGCAATACCGTCTTCAATCTCACTAATTTCCTTGCGGATGCTGATAAGCGCATCGCAGAAACGATCCAGTTCCTCTAGCGTCTCACTTTCGGTAGGTTCAATCATCATGGTTCCTGCCACTGGGAAAGACACAGTAGGGGCATGGAAGCCATAATCCATCAAGCGTTTGGCGATATCCTCTACCTCTACACCGGCCGCTTTGAAGCCACGGCAGTCAATGATCATTTCGTGGGCACTCCGTCCTTTCTCTCCAGTATATAAAACCGGATAGTGATCCCGTAAACGATAGGCTATATAGTTCGCGTTCAAGATCGCCATTTCAGTCGCCTCTGTCAGCCCGTCAGGCCCCATCATGGCTATGTAAGCGTAAGAGATAGCCAGTATGCTAGCACTGCCCCAAGGTGCCGCCGAAACGGCTGAGATGCTTTGCTCACCTCCAGTTTCGATGAGCGAGTGTCCAGGCAGGAAGGGCACCAGGTGCTTAGCAACGCCGATAGGCCCCATACCAGGACCACCCCCACCGTGAGGAATGCAGAAGGTCTTGTGCAAGTTCAGGTGACAAACATCGGCACCAATCTGTGCGGGGCTGGTTAGGCCTACTTGCGCATTCATGTTGGCACCGTCCATATATACTTGTCCGCCATGTTGATGGATCAAGTCACACATCTCCTTGATGGTGGACTCAAACACCCCATGGGTAGAGGGATAGGTCACCATAAAGGCCGCCAGACGGTCGCTATATTGTTCCACATTTGCCTTTAGGTCCTCCAGATCAATATTTCCGTTCTCTGCCGTCTTCACAATCACCACATCCATACCGGCCATTACCGCCGAG
>DMST01000509.1:30807-30987 GCA_003454975.1 Cytophagales bacterium
GGGCCGACGCCGGGATAATGGCCACGTTTCGGTGATTATCTCCGTTGGCTAGGTGGTAACCCCGGATGACCATCAGGCCAGTGTATTCACCCTGCGCACCTGAGTTGGGCTGCAAAGAAGTATCAGCAAAGCCGGTAATCTCTGAGAGCCAAACCCGTAGGTTTTCAAAGATCTTACCGT
>DMST01000509.1:31036-32516 GCA_003454975.1 Cytophagales bacterium
CCGTATCCTGCGGCTTGCTCTACGGGAGCGAACGGATGCAAGCCGCCAAGCTCAGGCCAAGTAACCGGCAGCATCTCGGTGGTTGCGTTTAGCTTCATGGTACATGAACCCAAAGAGATCATGCTATGGACCAGGGAGAGATCTTTGTTCTCCAAACGCTTGATATAGCGCAGCATTTCGTGCTCTGAGTGGTATTGGTTGAATACCGGGTGCTCCATGTAAGCACTTGTACGTGCAAGTCCTTCCGTCCAATGAAGCGCCAAGCCTTCAGCGGCCTTAGCAAGTTCGAAATCCTGAGTTTTCCCTGCTGCTTCGGCAAAGATGTTCAAGATTTTATCCACATCATCGATACGGGTAGTTTCGTCTAGCGATATGCCAATATTTCCGTTTTCAAAGTAGCGGAAGTTCACCTGTTCACGAGTTGCTACCGCCTCCACTTGTGCCGCCTGGTCGGGGGTAGTGGCTACCTTCAGAGTATCAAAATAGTCGCCGTTGGCTTGATCAAACCCAAGACTCACCAGTCCTTGCGTAGTGAGCTGTGCCAATCCATGCGTACGTTCGGCAATGGCTTTCAGGCCTTGCGGCCCGTGGTACACACCGTACATACCGGCCATTACGGCTAGTAGCACCTGAGCGGTACAAATATTTGAAGTAGCTTTCTCTCTTTTTATGTGTTGCTCACGGGTCTGTAAGGCCATACGGTAGCCGTTATTCCCATGCCGATCTTTTGAAACCCCGATAATACGGCCAGGAATCTGGCGCTTATAGGCTTCGCGCGTAGCAAAAAAGGCTGCATGAGGTCCACCGTAACCCATGGGGATACCCAACCGCTGGCTAGAGCCTACCACCACATCGGCACCCATTTCACCGGGCGCTTTTAGCAGGGTCAAGGCCAGCAGATCCGTAGTCATAGCTACTGTAACTCCATTTTCATGAGCCGCCTCAATCAATGCGGTATAGTCCTCAACCGAACCGTTACCGTCAGGGTAAGAAAGGAGCACACCATACAAATCGGAGTCCTGTACGTTTAGCTCTGAACGATCAGCCACCACCAACTGAATGCCCATGGGTTCAGCACGGGTTTGCAGCAGGGACAATGTTTGGGGAAAGGTGTTGGCGTCTACGAAAAACTTAGGTGCTTTCTTTTTATTCTTTTTTCGTAGGCTGTAGAGCATGGTCATGGCCTCGGCTGCAGCGGTGCCCTCATCCAGGAGCGAAGCGTTGGCAATGTCCATTCCTGTAAGGTCCGTTACCATGGTCTGGAAGTTGATGAGCGCCTCCAAACGTCCCTGAGCGATCTCAGCTTGGTACGGGGTATAGGCAGTATACCAACCCGGATTTTCCAGTATATTCCTCTGGATCACGCCGGGGGTCACATTGGGGTAGTAGCCCATCCCGATATAGGATGTAAACAGTTGGTTCTGCGAAGCCAAATCACGGAATTCCTTCAGGAACTGATTTTCAGTTCGCGCCTTGGGAA
>DMST01000509.1:32572-43637 GCA_003454975.1 Cytophagales bacterium
CGCCTTGGGAAGATTCAACGGCTTTTCTAGCCGTATCGAATCCGGGATCGTCTCTTCGATCAACTGCTTGATGGAGTCCACACCTATGGCCTTCAACATAGCGGCTATTTGCCCGGCGTCGGGGCCGTTGTGCCGGCTGGCAAAACGCTCCGTATAGTGCACGTTCAGATTCATAGAATTTGGCTTCAAATTTTTATATTATTCAAAGACTGAGGCTCGATTTAGGGCCGCAAATTTACAATATTTTATGATATCAATGGATTTCTTATCCCATAGAATATCCACTTAGTCGAGCCTGTCACCGCAGGTCTAAAACCACCGCTGGCCTGCTCGCAATAATTCCTATTTTGCGTAGTAAGTTTCTTTAATCTTTTGTCCACGAAATAAGTTTTTAGGTAATGAAAAGAATTTTGTTGGCATGCGGAGTAGGCATATTCATAACCAGCGCTGTATGGGGCCAGGACTTGGCAACCACCTATGCGGAGAAGGTCACCGAAGAGGATTTGCGCATGCATCTGGAAGTTGTGGCTTCCGATAGCATGGAAGGTAGGGCTACAGCTACTGCGGGTCAGAAAAGAGCAGCCCGTTACATACAATCACATTTTGAGACCATAGGCCTCAAAGGGGTGGCCGAGGGCGAAAACCCTTACCAACAAGAATTTAAACTAGAAGAGCGCACCTGGGGCGAGGTAACTCTGGAAGCCAATGGCAATGAATTCAGGAATCTTGAGGACTTCTTTTACATCGGCGATAAGTCGATGCGCTCTACAGACATGGAGGTAGTATATGTGGGAAAAGGAGAAGAAGCCGATATTGAAGACTTAAACCTAGAGGATAAGGCCGTTATTATTCTTGCACCAGGCAGGGGAGCTTCCAATGAGCCCATGGAGCGCTGTAAGGAAAAAGGAGCAGCCGCTTTCTTGGTTATATATTCTGAGGACCAAGACCAATTTATGAGCTTCATCAATACCTACAAGGTGTATTTAGCTCGACCTCAACTAGGCTTTGCTGTGGAAGAAGAAGGCGATGGGGATGCCGTATTTTTAATCTCACCTGAAATCGCTAGCACCATTTTGGATCAGCCTTTTGAAGATTTGCAGAAAATGGCTGATAAGGGCAAGGTCCATGAAGTAGAGCCTGCCGAAATTGAGCTAGCAGCTGCCCGCGACATCAAAGAATTGGTATCGAGTAACGTAGTAGGCTTCCTGGAAGGTTCGGATGAGGAGCTAAAAGATGAGGTTCTGGTAGTGACTGCACATTATGATCACTTAGGTACCGGTGATGATGGAGATGTATACAACGGCGCTGATGATGACGGATCGGGCACTGTGACGGTAATGGAACTAGCGCAATCCTTCGCTATGGCCGCCGCTGAAGGCAACGGACCACGCCGTAGCATTTTGTTCATGCTCGTATCTGGGGAAGAAAAAGGATTGCTTGGATCTGAGTATTACACTGAGAACCCAATCTTCCCACTAGAAAAAACAGTGACCAACCTTAACATCGACATGATTGGCAGAGTGGATGATGCCCACGAGAAGGATCCCTACTTTGTGTATGTGATTGGTTCGGATAAGCTAAGCACTGAACTACACGACTTGAGCGAGGCTGCCAACAACAAGTACACAAAATTGGATCTGGATTATCGTTACAATGACGAGAACGACCCGAATCGGTACTACTATCGTTCAGATCACTACAATTTTGCCAAGAACAACATACCGGTGGTATTCTATTTCAACGGCACACACGAGGATTACCATCGCACGTCGGACACCGTTGATAAAATCCACTTTGGCAAGATGGAACGGATTGGTCGATTGGTATTTTATACTGCCTGGGAGGTAGCCAACCGCGACTCCCGCCCGGCTCTTGATGCAGTGGAAGAGTCGGCAGATGATGATTAATTAGCCGTTGTCACGAAGGTTAATAAAAAGCCCCGCGTCGACAGTAGACGCGGGGCTTTTCTTTGATCGGAAATCCTTTCTAAAACACCAACACTATACTGGACTTCCCCTTGTAAGAGGTGGCCTTTTCAGCTGCATAAGAAGCAACAAAGCCCATTCCTCTCAAACCATGTTTTCTAGAGAGGCCCTAAAATACTTGCATAGGGTGTATACAAGTGAAAACACAAAAAGGGCTACTCCGTCGCCAGAGTAGCCCAAATATATTTCAAGTTGAAATTCGGATTAACCGATAGCGATCCGCTTAAATTCTTTAACGGTCATGCCTTTATTCAGGCCGTCCAGGTATTTACCTACGTTCATACCGCTATCCTTAACGAAAGGCTGCTCCAACAAGGTGTTATCCTTGAAGTATTTGTTCAGTTTACCCTGAGCAATTTTGTCCAGGATATTCTCAGGTTTACCTTCCGCTTTGGCCTGCTCACGCCCAATCTCCAGTTCTTTCTCAACGATTTCTGCAGGAACAGAATCTTTATTTACTGCTACAGGGTTCATAGCGGCAATTTGCATACCTACATCCTTACCTGCGGCAGCAGCATCAGCACCTCCTACATGTTCCAGAGAAACCAACACGCCTAATTTAGCACCCATGTGGATGTAAGGAACAACTGCCTCACCTTCCATGCGCTCATAGTTCAGGATAACCAGTTTCTCACCGATTTTACCTACCATCTGAGTGATGGTTTCCTGTACGGTAAGATCACCTACCTTCAAAGCATTCAGCTCATCCACAGAAGCAGGTTGCTCGTTGTAGGCAACTTCCAGAATGCTGTTACCCATCTCCTGGAATTCGGCATTCTTAGCCACAAAGTCAGTCTCGCAACCAATGGCAATCAAAACCGCAGTTTTGTGGTCGTCGCTAGTCTTCACGAATACCATACCTTCGGTAGTTTCGCGATCTTCGCGCTTGCCCAATACCTTCTGACCTTTTTTGCGCAGGATTTCGATGGCTTTGTCGAAATCACCGTCTGCTTCTACCAATGCCTTCTTGCAGTCCATCATGCCGGCACCGGTCATTTGACGTAGTTTGTTAACGTCTTTTGCTGAAATAGCCATTTTCTGTTGAATTTATCAATTCGTGAATGAGACTCCCTAAAAACAAAAAATGAACATCGGTACTGATGACGCGATGTTCAATTTTATGTTAAGAATGAAGATGTCGACGAGTTTAGCTGTCTGATCCTTCAGCCTTAGGCGCTGCGTCAGTGGCCTCGGCGGCAGGAGCAGGTGCTGCTTCCTCTGCTTTAGCTTCCTCAGCGGGAGCAGGAGCAGGTGCTGCGGCAGCTTCACCTTTCTTCTCGTCCATCGCGCGTTTAGCTGCTTCCTCTTCTTGTAGTTTTGACTCGTCTTTGTCCCGCTTACGCTCCATCAACCCTTCTTCTACTGCTTTAGCAAATGCTTTCACAACCAGGTTGATCGACTTCCAGGCATCGTCATTGCCAGGAATGGGGAAATCTATGCTGTCAGGGTTTGAGTTGGTATCTACCAAACCAAACACAGGGATGTTCAATTTTTGAGCTTCCTTAACGGCAATGTGCTCACGCTTTACATCTACTACAAACAATGCAGCAGGTAAGCGAGTCAAATCCGCAACACCACCCAGTACACGCTCTAGTTTTTCGCGCTCGCGAGTAATCATTAGACGCTCACGCTTTGCTAGGGCCGCCCACTCTTCGCCCTTTTGCATTTTATCGATGGTACTCATCTTCTTCAACGACTTACGAATAGTCGCAAAGTTGGTAAGCATACCGCCCAACCAACGCTCGGTCACGAAGGGCATTTTCAATCGACGTGCTTCCTCGGTAACGATGTCTTTCGCTTGCTTCTTAGTAGCTACAAACATCACCTTCCGACCGGAACGCACAATCCCTTTTACTGCGCTCTGCGCCGCATCCAAAGATGCGAGGGTTTTGTTGAGATCTATGATGTGGATGCCGTTGCGCTCCATAAAGATGAAGGGCGCCATGCGTGGGTCCCACTTACGTGTCAAGTGACCGAAGTGTACACCGGCTTCCAGCAGATCGTCGTAGGTAACTTTTTCCATGAATAATTTAAACTATATAGAAAGTCGCTATTAACGCTTGCTGAACTGGAATCTTCTACGTGCCTTACGACGACCGTATTTCTTCCGTTCCACCATACGAGGGTCCCGAGTTAGGAAACCTTCTTTTTTCAATGGAGGACGGTGCTCAGGGTCAACTTCTACTAAAGCACGGGAGATTGCCAAACGTACGGCTTCCGCTTGTCCAGCAGGACCGCCGCCGTCTACGTTGATTTTGATATCCCAAGCTCCATCTACGTTCACCAGCACCAAAGGCTGCTTCACGATAGTCTGCAGGATATCAGAAGGGAAGTAATCTTCAAGCGCACGCTTGTTTACTTCAATGTTGCCACCTCCAGCTTGCATATATAAGCGTGCAACGGAGGTTTTTCTACGGCCAATGGTGTTAATTACGTCCATTTAGCTTAGGCTTTTAAATCAAGTTCTTTAGGCTGTTGAGCCGCATGAGGGTGCTCATCACCTACATATACATAGAGATTGCGGAAGATAGCGCGACCCAAACGGTTTTTGGGAAGCATACCGCGCACTGCATTTTCAATGATGCGAGTCGGGTCTTTTTCCATCTGCTCGATGGCAGTCCGACGACGTTGTCCACCAGGATACCCGGTGTGCCAGATGTACTCTTTCTTCTGCAGTTTGTTGCCGGTCAGACGTACCTTTTCGGCATTGATCACGATGACATTGTCACCGCAGTCTACGTGAGGAGTGAAAGAAGCTTTGTGCTTTCCGCGCAGGATAGCAGCCACTTGTGAGATCAGACGACCCAATACTTTACCATTGGCATCGACTACGATCCAATCTTTCTCTACCGTATTTTTATTTGCAGAAACGGTTTTATAACTCAGTGTATCCACTATTTCCGTTGTTTTAATGCACTAGCAAATTGGTTCCCTTGAAAAAGGGACACAAAGATAGAAGCCTTTTTTTGATATTCCAACCTCGGCCAAACTTTTCCACACTTAGCGATACTTCGCTAACTGCTTCAGGGCCACGGCAAAATCCTTGGGATAGTCCGCCATCACCGTCACTTCCTCTTCATTCATAGCATGGAAGCTTAGCGCGCGGGCGTGCAAGCCTACTCTGCGAATGATGGGAAGCTCTTCTGTATCTCGCTTCAGGTTGAAGTTACGTTTGAACTCAGATAGCATCAGAGGCTTGCCTCCGTATGCAGAATCCCCTACAATAGGAGCCTTCAAGCTAGCCAAGTGAATCCGAATCTGGTGCATACGTCCCGTAATGGGCACACACTCTACTAAGGAGTGTTGGCGAAAAGCTTCCACCGTAGTAACAAAGGTCTGGGCAATCTTACCTTCCTCAAAGTCAATGCGAACCCCACCTCGAGCCGAAGCATGGATGGGCAGGTTGACCTCTTCTCCCTTAAATGGGTGAATACCATCTACAATAGCATGGTATACCTTAGTAATAATACGATCCTCGAATTGGATGCTGATCTCACGGTAGGCTTCTGGATTCTTGGCAATGGCCAGAGCGCCGGAGGTTTCTTTGTCCAGACGGTGAGCCAGCTGGGCATCAGGAGTATAGTCCCTAGCCAAGTCCAATACGCTGGGCGCCTCGTGCCGATCGTCCAGCGAAGCAAAGCCTGCTGGCTTATTGATCACGATATAGTCCTTGTCCTCAAACAGGATTAAATCTTCGAAGCGTACCTTTTTTGCCATGGCCCGCAAAGGTATAAAAACCAGCGGTTTGCTCCGCCATGTTGCCAGTAGGACCAAAGAAACCGGCTGTTAATTTCTGTACAAAGAGTAATCTCCTTTTCGAACATGTGCAAAGCCAATAAGGAATCACAATCCCCCATGAAGGAGATATTCCAATATTGGCACAGCTAGATCTTACAAAAATAAGGTGTTGCGAAAAATCCGGAAGAAGGAGGAGTTACTCTTCAGAAGAGTCCAGATCAAGCTCTTCTACAAAGAGTTCATCGTCCTCATCGGGCGCTTCGCCTTTAGGAAGCTTGAAGCTAAAAATGGTGCCCTTCCCGAGAGTACTGGTTACCACCACCTTACTATCGTGGGCCTCGATGATGTGTTTCACAATGGCCAAACCTAGGCCTGTGCCTCCCAAATCTTTGGAGCGAGATTTATCAACGCGGTAGAATCGCTCAAAAATTCGCTTAATGTGCTCAGGAGGAATGCCGAGGCCGTTGTCTTTGACAAAAACGGTCACATCCTCTTTACCGACTTCCAGGTCCACCAGAACTTCTCCGCCTTCGTTGTTGTACTTCACGGCATTGCTGATGAGGTTGGTCATCACCTGATAAATTCGCTGTGGATCTGCAAATACGTACGCCTTGTGCTCACATCCTTCTACAAAATTAACAGTAACGCCCTTGCGCTCGCTTTTCTCCTCCATCTGGTCAAATACATCCTCCACAACCTCATATAGATTGAAGTGCTCGGGGTGCATCCGGATCTCCCCAATTTCCATCTGAGAAATGGTGAGCAACTCTTGAACTAGCATGTTTAGTCCGTCCAGGCTTTTGGCGGCTTTCTTTAGGAAGCGCTTCCGAACTGATTTGTCCTTAACAGCACCGTCCAGGAGGGTATGCACAAAGCCCTGGGCGGCAAAGATGGGAGTCTTTAGCTCATGGGAGATGTCCGCCAGGAATTCTCTCCGGAAGGCCTCTATTCGCTTAAGTTCCTTGATTTCCTTCTCCTTGATTTGAGCGTAGCTGGCAATCTCCTGATTGATTTTACGTAGGGGGTTCAGGGAAGTGCCCTCATGATCATCTATCTCACTAAACTCCTCATTGCGGAGTTTGTCCATCATGTCGTAGATGTTGTTAATCTCTTTGAAGATCAAAAAATCCAGCGTGAGCTGGGATAGAATGTAGGAGACCCCGAAGGATATAATAGTAACAACAAAAAGAATAGTAGGTGTGACCTCGCTCACCAATGAGGTGAAGGCTAAGGTAACTAGTGCGATGGCCGTAGCTAACAGAAGAGCAACACCGCGCGAGTTGATCATCACTCAGGATTATGCTTGGTAGTCGAACTTGTACCCTACGCCTTTCACAGTGGTGATGAAGCCGTTGCCAATTTTTTCGCGCACCTTACGGATATGTACATCCACCGTACGGGCTAGAACATATACATCGGCACCCCAGATATTTTGCAACAGGTCATCTCGGCTAAACACCTTATTGGGATTCTGTGCCAGGAAGTACAACAGTTCAAATTCTTTCTTCGGCAAGGTGACTTGATTGCCCTCTACCGTCACGGTATAGCTAGTGCGATCAATACTCAACTCCCCTATGTTGATCTGGTTGTTGTCTTTCTTGTTCTTGGCCTCACGGCGGAACATGGCATTGATCCGGCTCATCAGCGCTCGGGGCTTGATGGGCTTGGTGATATAATCGTCAGCCCCAATATCAAAGGCAGCCACTTCCGAGTATTCCTCAGAACGTGCGGTGAGAAAAATCACAAATACATCCGATAGGTCCCCGATCTCACGAATCTGCCGGCAGGTTTCTACTCCATCCTGATTGGGCATCATGATATCCAGTAAAATTAGATCGGGCATGAAGTCCTTCGCTAATTCTACTGCTTTACGACCGTCCTGAGCTATTTCTACTTCGTACCCTTCTTTCTTAAGGTTGTACTGAAGGAGCTCCAGAATATCGGCTTCATCATCAACTGCAAGCACTTTGTAGCTCTGCTTGTTCGTCATAGCTTTTTGAGGCAACGGATATTAATCTAATATCCAAACGTATGGGTTCTCAATGCTGCCAAATATACAAGGAAATGACCAAATCCATAATCGGTTGATATAGATCAAAATCTTTCCATGATAAGCAAAAAAAAGAGGGCTAATTGCCCTCTCAAATTCAATCTGAAGTCCAAAGCCCCGTTTCTTTAGAATAATATTCTTTGATGTCTAAGGCGACTGCCCCTACATACATTTCTGCTTTTATCCTCAGCGGCAACCTACGCTTATCATCCGAAAGCCAAAACTCTATGCTCTCGTCCCCTTCAAAGAGGTCGTTCTCGTGCATGATGGGTACAAAGCGCAAAGCAGGAAACTCACCCAATTCTGTATCAATGGTTTCGCGGCCTTTGAACATGATTCGGAAATCATAGATATCCTTATCAAAAAAACCAGCCACCCGGATCACATCTCCAACCTGAACGGTGGAATAGTCCAACGTACGCAAGAAGTAGTACCCACTGATCAGGTCCTGGGCAAACTCTGGAATATCGTATTCCTCGCGGCGTTTGAGCTCCCGGGTAAACTTATCCATCACCTCTACTACAGCTTTGTTCTCGCTATGGTCAAAGATGATGCCTTGGTTCTTACGGAAGTTTCCTTCCTTGATAAACATGTAAAACTTCTGGGGAAGCATGGCAGTAGTATCCATGTATGAGCGCCAGTTGTCCTTCACGCTAAACATGTAATCCACAATACCGGTAGTCTCTCCTTTCAAGTCTATCTTATAGCAGGGGCGTCCATTCACCGTATAAATATTGTCTGACACCTCCATGGTGCCTTCACCCCCTGTGAGAAAGCCGTAATGCGCCCGGAATTTGATAATCTCCCCGGCATTGAAACTTTCATTAGGCACGAAGCGAAGCGGCTCGTTCTTTTCCGATGCAAAAGCTCCTAGCAAACATGCCAGCGAAAAACCTACGATCGTCTTTTTCATAGTCCCGCAATTTTGGTCGGCAAAAATACAAAATTCCCTTGGCTAAAGGGAGGGATAGCGCTCCTTCATATCATTTAAGAGGGCTATCAGGTCTCCTCGGTATTGCTCCGCATACCACTCGCTAAACGTACTTTGCTGTTCCCGGTACCTGAGATAGCTCATAAAGTATGCGTTGTTGGGTAGGTTTCTGCGGAGATGTGCACCGTAGCGCGCTTCACCTTGGAAACTGAGGGTGTCGATTGTATTCACTATCTGCTCAATCATGGCCCGCTTCTTTCCAGCCTTGTAGGTAGAGTCCGCGTTCTCGGGCCATGCCTGGTACAAGGAATCTAATCGTTGTGCCCCTCGAAGTATGTGATTGGCAAACACCCTGCCATTTTCTTGACCCGATGTATACGATACAAGTTGGGGACTGTTTTCCCCATACCTTTCGGCCAAAAATAATTCTGCCCCTCTCTCCCCAATGAAAGTGGCTAGGTTCTCATTAAATTCTACGGAATCCTTCACAAAAATGGTGGCGTGGGTGAGTTCATGGATAATCACCTCAGCCAGTGCTCCTTCCGATCTATCCAGCATCTTGCTTAGGATTGGGTCCTTAAAATAGCCTAAGGTAGACCAGCCACCCGCTACACGTACTCGTACGTCATAGCCCGCCTGCCTCCACATTTCCGCTTCTGTTTGGGCCTTAGTAGAATCAAAGTACCCCTTATAAGGAAAGGAACCAATGATGGGGAAACTCCATCGTTTGGCCTCCAGGGCAAAGGGTTCGCATGCAGCTACCACAAACATCAAGTCCTTACCTTCCTGATCAAAAAAGGTGGTATAATTCTCAGACTGAGCCAGTCCAAGGTTCTGCATAGCATACTCCCGGATCTCCTCAGCAAGCAGCAAGCGTTCACGAATGTGTTCGGAGGTGGTGCTGTCGGCAATCACCTCAGCCACCGGTCGGGCATTCAGGAGAATATGAAATTGCCCTTGGGCCTGCCCCAGGCCATACCGGATCAGGTCACCAAACAGTAATAACACCAAGGCCAGTACACCAACAATGCTTCCCCAGATGATACGCCGACGACGTGTATTTCGTGAACTCATGGTTTCTTCAACGTGCCCAATACGAAATAAGGATCAAAATGTACGTAAGTGGCGAAGGCGTATTCAAAACGCTGGTTACCGAAATCATAGTGTGGTTCGGTGCGCAACATCACCCGGTAGTTGTCACCTATGTGAAAGTCACTCATGATTCGTAGAATCAGCAACCTTCGTTGCTCTTCAGTATAGTCTAGCTGGTCCCAGTTGCTACTCTGGCTGCGGTAAAGCCGACCACCTACGGCCGTTAGGAAAGTATTGCCCTGCCAGTAACTGAGCATCAGCGTACCAAACTTCTTGCCGTGCACAAAGGCATTGGCATACCAGCCATCCCCTTGCGGAAATACGTTCACCGGATTGTTCCACTCAAAATAGTAGAGGTAATACCCCGATAGCCCCACTTTCTCAATAAAGCTGCCTGGCGAATATTTCTCCCAATCTAAACCTCCGCTAAAGTGGGTCATAGTAAACACCAGGTCCGGAATGGCGTCAATCTGCCCACCTCGGTGGAAAAATTGTACCGTGCCCGGCACGCGCAAGCGCATATTGGCATTGCTTACTATATCATAATGACCTTGGATACCGCCAAAAAACTCCTCCTGCGCACTGTCGGCGGGGAAAATATATTTCATCCAGTCCGTCCAAACATCCAGACGGAAACGAGGGTAATCCAGGATGAGCTGCGTACCGTTTTCCAAGCGCTGTTCAAGCACGCGTTCGAAATCCATCAAGGGCTCAATTACGCCATGTTCTACGGTGCCCTCGAGCGTACCGAAAATAAAACGGCGGTGTTCATCATGTAGGCGCAGCGAGAGAGTTGGTTCTACCCGGCGTAGGCCGGGGCTACCGAAGTCCTTTTGCATCCACACTCCCGCTTCTACGGTTAGGTGTTCCTGTGCCCGGTAGTGAACGGAAGGCCACAGCTGAAAACCGGGAAGGGTGTAGCCCTCTACAATACGGTTGAAGTATTCGTTGCTTTTGAAGTAGCCCAGCATATTGGCTCGAATACCAATCTCTTGCTCAGGCAAGGTATCCAGGCGGTTTTTGTAGAAGGAAGTATTGTCTAATTGTGCCCAAGCTGGCAGGCAAAACATAAAGCCGAAGGTGGCGAGAAAAAGTCGTTGCGTTTTCATGGCTGGCAAAGGTAGAGAAGTTCGAGGAGTCCGGTAAGAGTCAATTAATAATCCTTGCTACCTACTTCCCTGAGAATCCCTATCTTCCGACAAAACGCACCCATGAGAACCTTAGAGATTGCTTGCGATACCGTGACTTCGGCTTTGGCCGCCGCTGAGA
>DMST01000509.1:43686-45378 GCA_003454975.1 Cytophagales bacterium
GCTGAGGGCGGGGCCGACCGCATAGAACTAGTAGCGGCCTTAGGCGAGGGCGGACTGACCCCAAGTCTTGGGAAATTCCTTACCATAAAGGAGCAAGTCTCCATTCCCATCTTCGTTATGATCCGACCGCGGCGAGCAGACTTTTGCTACCCGGATGCAGACTTTCATGAGATGCTGCGAGATGTTGCCCTTTTCCGTGAACAAGGTGCGGATGGCATTGTGAGTGGGGTGCTACTGCCCGACGGGCATGTGGATGTAGAACGGACATCTAAGCTCCGCGAAGCAGCGGGAGAGCTTCCCTTTACCTTTCATCGGGCCTTCGACATGACGCCCAATGTGCTGGAATCTATGGATTCACTCATCCGGGTAGGTGTGGATCGGATACTGACCTCGGGTGGGAAAGCCAGCGCACCTAAAGGGTCCTCAGAACTGCGTCGGTTGGCATTCCAGGCAAAGGACCGGATCAAAATCATGGCCGGGGCGGGTATTCAGCGGCACAATCTACCTCTACTGCTCAACTTCCCGGGTTTAACGGAATTCCACGCATCAGCTAAAGGCAAGGCTGAAAGCGCCATGACCTATCGGGGCACGGCTGCCATGGGGCATGATGACAGTTCGGAATTCTCCTGGTACGAAACCCAAGTAGAGCTGGTTCGTGAACTCAAAGAATGCCTTTCATGAAGGACCTAGCTGCCCTAGCCCTCTTCCTTTCTACGTCCTTACTATCGGCGCAACCTACTACCTGGCACCTGCATGAGGGGTGGACTTTTCGACAAGTGGGCACGGAGGATTGGTATTCTGCGGAGGTACCTGGCGTGGTACATCTAGACTTGCTCCGGCACGAGATAATTCCAGATCCCTTTGTGGGCACCCAGGAAAAGGATGTACAGTGGATAGAGGACGAAAATTGGGAATACCAAACCTCTTTCCCTATGCCAGAGGGACCCAAACATCAGCACTACACCTTACAATTTGACGGCCTGGACACCTACGCCCAAGTCTGGCTGAACGGGAAACTGATTCTGGAGTCTGACAATATGTTTCGGCAGTACAAACTGGAAGTAGGCGAGCAATTACAATCTGAAAACACCTTGCGAATCGTGTTTGAGTCTCCACTACGCAGGCATGCGGAACGCATTGCGGATAATGGACTGCCCTACCACAAAACAGCGGGAAATGATGCACGTCCCAAATCGCGAGTAAGCGTGTATACCCGCAAGGCCCCTTACCAATTTGGCTGGGACTGGGGACCACGGTTGGTCACCTCAGGCATTTGGCAGCCAGTGAGTCTCATAGGTTGGGACGAAGTGCAGCTTACAGGTTTTCACTTGTTTCAAAACTCGGTTACTGCCCAGCAAGTAAGTGGTGTGCTGGAGGCACGCTTTCAGGGCCGCCTGGAACCCGGCATGGAGCTACGGCTGGTGCATGCGGAGGATAAAAGTATTTGGGTGCGCTACCCCATCACGGAACGCATACGCACGGCGGAGCAAATTCCTGTGCGGTTTGATAACCTTCAGCTTTGGTGGCCTCATACTCTGGGGAAGCCTCATCGTTATCCCCTTCGGCTAGAGTTGTGGCAAGGAGAGCTTCTTCTCGGTAGCCAAACCCAAGCCATCGGCTTTCGATCCATTGAGCTGGTGCAAGAACTCGATCCCATTGGCACCTCTTACTACTTTAAGGTGAATGGGCTAC
>DMST01000509.1:45446-58649 GCA_003454975.1 Cytophagales bacterium
GGTGCCAACCTGGTCCCTCCTGACCCTTTGCCGCCAAGGGCAACCGACGAGGTCTGGCAAGGGGTAGTGGCCGACGCTCGTGCAGTGGGCATGAATATGCTGCGGGCTTGGGGAGGTGGCATCTATCCTCCAGACGCATTCTACGATGCGTGTGACTCATTAGGCATTCTGGTATGGCAAGACTTTATGTTTGCTTGTAGCATGTATCCGGACGAAGAGGAATTCCTGGCAAGCATTCAAGAGGAGGTAATATATCAGGTAGAACGACTGCAAGTGCACCCTTCTTTGGCCCTCTGGTGCGGCAACAACGAAGTAGATGTAGCCTGGCACAACTGGGGCTGGCAAATCCAATTTGGCATATTTGGCAAGGACTCGGCACGCATGGCCGATGCTTACCGGCATATATTTAAAGAGAAAATTCCCCGTCTCATCCGGGTTTTTGATCCTAACCGAAATTACGTGCACACCTCACCGCTGAGTAATTGGGGAAAGCTGGAAAATTTCAACCACAGCAGCATGCACTACTGGGGCGTATGGCACGGACCGGATGACTTTGAGAAATTCTCAGTCTACGTGCCCCGGTTTATGAGCGAGTACGGCTTCCAGTCATTCCCAGAAGTAGCCACAGTGGCTCAATTTGCTAATGGTGATAGTTGGTCACTGGATGACCCTGTGATGAGTCATCACCAAAAGAGTTACATAGGCAACGGGGAGATACGCAAACACTTACGGCGATACTACCCGAAAGAAGTTGACTTTGAGGATTTTCTCTACAAGAGCCAGCTCACCCAAGCCAAGGCAATGGAGATGGCCATCACGGCCCACCGCCAACGAGCCGGCCACAATATGGGCACCCTATACTGGCAGATCAATGATACGTGGCCCGGCCCTTCATGGTCAAGCATAGACTATTATGGGCGCTGGAAGGCAAGCCACTACAAAGTACGGCAACTGTACCAGCCAGTAATGGCATCCGCCATTTTGGATAAAGGATCTGGGAATGTATGGGTGCACTCTACCTCACCCGAAATACAAGACCTGCAGGTGGTGGTAACCCGGCACCCTTTGCGTGGAAAGGCAGAACAAATCGTATTGGATACCACCTTTACCCTATCACCCTTTGCTGCAATAGAAAGCGCACTATCCTTCGAATATCCTCGAAGTCAGCGTAATTCCTCAGTATGGGAAGTTACCTTATGGAAGGGAGAACAAAGGTTAAGTAGTTCGGTACAGATGGCCGTACGTCCAAAGCGGCTTCGCATTCCCCAGGGGCAAGTAGTTTTACAGCATTTGCCTGAATCACAGTCGATTGAGCTAACCAGTTCCACCTTTATTCCAGATGTTTGGTTAGAAGCCGACGGAGTATCGCACTGGTCAGACAACAGTTTTCACCTGCTGCCCAGCCAAACGGTAAGGATTCGGTATGAAGGGACCTTGGAAAGCGAAAAAGAAATACGGTGGCGAAGCTGGGGAGTAGACAATCCTTAAGCAGGTACAGTTCTAACTGAAAATGAATTTTGAAGGCTAATATGACACCGCAACGTTTAGAAGTAAGCCTGCTATTAGCCAGCAGGCTTTACACTAGGGCCTTGTTCGATACGTTGTTGAGCCATTGTATGGCGACCGTCTCATCTTTGTGAAGCTGGCAGACGGAACCGTGTACCATATCATGCAATACTGGAGAACCATCGTACTGCTCTGGCGATACCAGATGAGCAAAATACCTCAGGGAAGAAGAAATGTTCTTGGGAGTCCACATCACCCGCATCCAGGTGCAGATGTCCTGCCAGTTAGTAAGGCAAAGGAGGTGATCATGGAGAAAAGTAACCGAATCGTACTTATGGAGCTGATCTAAACCCTTGTGGGCAGCTAGTTGCAGTTCCTCTTGGGTGAGGGTACCCAACCAGTGAGCACGAAATATTTCGTGCACCGGATCATAAAAAAGACGAAAAAACACGTCTTTTTCTTGGCGGATCAATTCCTCTAAAAGTACCATTGAAAGGTAAACGGGCGTAGTTCGGTTATATTATATCCTTGAATATACTGAAAATCAGGCTTTTGTCTAACTTTAACGCTGAAAAATTTAATCATAACTGTGCATTGCATCAAAAAACTTCAAATGAGGTGCCCCTAAGTGATATTTATCCACACATAAGTAATTGACAGCATGACAATTGATTTACGTAGTGACACCGTAACCAAACCGACCCAAGCGATGCAAAAAGTGATGTGGTCAGCTGAGGTAGGTGATGATGTTTTTGGAGAAGACCCCACCGTAAACCGCTTGGAAAAGCTAGCCGCGGAAATGTTTGGCACCGAAGCAGGCTTGTTTTGTCCTTCGGGTACAATGACCAACCAAATAGCCATTCGCGTACAAACCCAGCCCCAGGATGAGATCATTTGCGATTGGCGATCACACATATATAATTATGAAGGGGGTGGTATAGCTGCCAACTCACTCTGCTCAGTAAAGCTTGTGGATGCACCCCGTGGAATCATGACCTCTGAACTAGTAGAAGACCATGTGCGGGCAGAGGACATTCATCATCCCAGCACTCGCTTGGTTGCCGTAGAAAATACAGTAAATAAGGGTGGTGGTAGCTGTTACCCATTAGAAGAGCTACAAGCCCTAAGAAGTCTCTGCGATGCTCATAAATTGGTCTATCACCTGGATGGAGCACGCTTGTTCAACGCACTAGTAGCTAAGCAACAAAGTCCTGAAATCTATGGGCCATTGTTTGACACCATTAGCATTTGCCTAAGCAAAGGATTGGGGGCTCCTGTGGGTTCAGTGTTGTTGGGCGCTCAAGACACCATTACACGCGCCCGCAGGGTCCGTAAAGTATTTGGTGGTGGCATGCGTCAGGCCGGCTACCTAGCTGCTGCAGGCATCTATGCTTTAGAGAATCACATGGATCGGTTAGATGAAGATCATCAACGGGCCCGAGCTCTAGGAAACACACTCGAGGAATGCAGTTGGGTGCATGAAGTACTCGCCGTAGATACCAATATTGTAATCGCGATTCTGGAAGATCCCCACACCCCAACACAAGCGTTAGAGGACCTTAAAAAGAAGGGAATTTTGGGAGTGCCGTTTGGTAAGAAGGAAATTCGGTTCGTGACCCATCTCGATTTTTCGGACGAGGATCTGAGGAAAACCCAAAAGGCATTAGTAGAACTGTATTAAAAAATAAAGGTGAGCCAAAAGCTCACCCTTAATGCCTTAACTAAACAAAATCTATAAAACCTAACTGTATATCTGATTTACAATTTAATTAACGGGTATAATTTTACCAAGGTTGCCCTTTTTTGGTATTTCTTTCAGGAAAGGTAGAAAATCCATGTCTGCCGGTGATATTTTAGTTTTTTCGGCAATAGATATACCTCTTAGTAAAATATATAAATTGTATATAATTGTTTAATTCCAAGATTATAAAACAAAAACAACAATAAATTGCACTTTATGCAGTCTGGAAGTTTGGTATCTGCATTTCGAAGCGCGCACCCGGGTCGTCTTTGCTTTTATACACAATATTACCACGCATACGCTGCAAAGCACACTTCACTATGTACAGTCCCATTCCCGTTCCTTTAGACATCTCAGAGGTGCGCTGGAACATATCAAAGATCTTTTCTTCTAGTTCCACGGGAATACCTGAGCCATTATCATCTACAATTACCAAAAGCTTTTTGGATTTGCGCTGTACATCAATTTCTATTCTAGACTCCCCTTCGCGGTAGCTAGAGCGATGTACCAATGAATTCTTAATGAGTTCACTAAATACCGTTCTTAGCAACTGTAAGTCGGTAGTCACCATTAGCTCAGGTTCAATCTTCAATTCAATATTTACATCCCCTTTCAATTCGTCCTCAAAATCATTCTCAATGATCTCCTGCACGATGTCCATCAGATTGCCGGTACCCAGAACCAGCTCACGATTTTTGATTTCAAACACATCCTGAATGTTCTTAATAATTTGGTTGAGCTCAGAGGCAGTGTCAGCCAGCTTGGCCAGGTACCCAAGGGCCATAGGATCCGACACCTCCATCTGGGCCAGATTGCATAGGCCCGTGAGCCGGGCCATGGGCCCTAGGATGTCGTGAGATGAACGGTAAAGGAATGTACTAAGATCCGTATTGGCCTCCTGAAGCTCTTTGGTCTTCCGTTCCACCTTCAAGTCCAGGATGTGGTTGATCATCTTCAAGTCCCGGCTCTTCCGCTCCACAGTTTTCTTAGCAGAATTGAGATCTTCTCGCATCTCACTAAAAGCTTCCTGCATGCTCTTGAGTTGATTGGCTTTTTCGGCCAGGGCATTCTCTAGCTCCACTTGCCGTGCCAACCTACGCTGTACAAACAGCCAGCCAAGAACCACCACAGCCAACAATACCAAGGCTATGGTGCCTAGAATAAAGGTAAGGTTAGAAGAGCTGGCAAGGTCTTGGCCCAATACTCCAAATGCAAATAAGGGGTTCCCTAAAGAGAACCCCTCACTCGCCATACTTGGTATGGTAAAATGGCCCTGCGGCCAGCCCGCAGTAATCATCAAAAACAAGGACATGGTGGGTTATTACATGGTCACTTTTACACCATCATTACCAATCAAAATTGGCTCGTTAAACCTACCTTTTTCTTCCTTATTTTCCAATTTGAGCACTCCGCGAGGACATACCTGTGAACAAACGCCACAGCCTACGCAAGAGCTACGAATGATGTTCTGCCCTCGCTGCGCATACCAGCGTACATCGATACCCATCTCACAGTAGGTAGAGCAGTTGCCACAAGAAATACACTGCCCGCCATTGGTGGTAATCCGGAATCGGGATTTGAACTTCTGAACAATGCCTAAATAGGCAGCTAAGGGACAACCAAACCGACACCACATGCGATTACCCATAAGCGGATAAAAACCCGTACCGATTACTCCGGCAAAGGCCGATCCTATAGCAAAGCCATATACTTCTTGAACAGGCTCTGTAAGAGACCCTAGCATACGGCCATCCGTGAAGAAGTTAATCAAGGTAACGGAAGTCATTACCACCGCAAATACTAGAACGGAGTGGATCAAAATCCGCTCAACCTTCCACGCCTTCAAGGATTTATCAGAGAGCTGTCGATACGGATCGCCCAAAGTTTCTGCCAGGCCACCACAACCGCATACCCAGGAGCAATACCAGCGCTTACCAAAGAAGTAAGTGAACACTGGAACTCCCACCAATATGAGGGCAATACCCCAACCTAACATAAACACTCCTATGCCTCCGTTAGCGGCCAATTCTTTCAAGTTGAAGCTAAAAAAGAAGTCGTAGTCCAGCGGCCATATATTTTTGAAATCAAAGTAGGGCTGATTCATCCGAACCAGGATCTCTGGAATAATGAAGGCAAACGCCGTTTGAAAGAACATCACCGAAGTGGTCCGGATGAGCTGGTACTTACTGTGGCGATACTTGGTGTACATGCGAATACCCATCACCAATACCGCAACGGTATATAAGAAACCGTAAAGGAACCACTGGCTGGCTCCATTACCACTGAGTCTCATACTCAAGGGATCCAGAATGATGGTCCACTCAGTAATGTACTCAGCATACCAGTACAGAAGAATATAAAAACCTATCAGGAAACTACCCGTCAGTATGCCCAACCATCCCTGACTTTTCATGGCCGAATGGAAGATTCCGTTGTGTTTGATGCCTTCGGGACCATCCGTGAATTTTGGCAGGATGTACATCAAAGCACCAATAGTGCCCACTATAAAAATGATGATAGACAGCAGAGCATTATTATCAGGCACAAAACCAACGGTAGCCCTTTTGATCATATCTACCTTAATGGCCTTAAGGGTATACTTATCAATACCTCGAGTTTTGAGAATGTCGGCGTTGATGTAGCCTACTGTGCCTTCAATCTGACCACGCAGGTCTGCCGAACTAGCAAAAGCGCGTCCGTCCAGCCAGCCGCCATAGTCAGCGAATATTTTTCGTTTGAAAGCAGGTACTTCTCCCTCTCCCGCAAACACCGTTTCCGTTAAAGAAAGAGCAAAGGTGATCTCACTTTCAGAATTGCCCGCCAAGGCGTCTATCTCTGCTTCAGTGATCTGGTACTTATCGGTTATTCCGGTGTTAGCATCCTTAATGGTGCTTTTTACAGTACCAATGAAGGCAAACTTGTTGGTGTAGGTCTGATCCAGTACCCCAGAAAAGTAGGGAAGTACCTCTTTGGCTTTGGTTTCGTCGCCCAGCAGTTCTTCCAACGTCTGGGTAGTCAACCGATATTCACCAAGAAAAAGTGTGGCTACCCATAGCCCCAGGCTTCCTAAAAATACAACCAGTCCAACGCTCTTAATAAGGGTCTTAAATGTCATCGCAGTAGTTTAGTCTATTCGTAGGTTTAAGTAAATCGGATACCAATCACCAAGACGTCGTCCAATTGCATTTCTGTGCCTTTCCAATTTTCAAATAGCTCTTCTAGCTCCTGGCCGACTTGTGACATGGGCTTACCGTGCTCATCCATGAAGAAATTGCGCAGCGTCTTGTTCATCAGGCGTCGTTTATTGGGGCCACCTATTTGGTCAGGAAATCCATCAGAGAAAAAGTGAATGGCATCACCGGTATTCATTTGTAGCTCATGATTGGTGAACTCCACCTTGTCAAGTTTCCGTTGGTAGTGGGTACCCCCAATAGCCAAGCGGTTGCCTTTTATTTCCTCTACTTTACCGTCGTGCACCCACACTAAAGGACGGTGTGCACCGGCAAACTGCACCTTTTTAGTAACCGTATCTATCTTTACCAGGGCCACATCCATTCCGTCATTGCCCCCTACCTCATCCGCCTCCTGATTTAGAGACGCTACCACACCTTTGTGCAGTTCATTTAAAATTTCAGAAGGCTGGGTGATGCCCTTGCTCTTGATAATGTCGTTGAGCAGGAAATAGCCAATAATGGAAAGCAACGCTCCGGGCACTCCGTGGCCAGTACAATCCACCGTAGCCAAAAGCACCTCGTTTTTGGCTTCCAGCCGGAACATCCAGGGAAAATCGCCGCTCACTACATCTTTACCCCGAAAGAACACATAGCTATCCGGGAAACGGTTTCGGATCACGTTTTCATCGGGTATCAAAGCATCCTGGATACGCTTGGCGTAGTTGATGCTGTCCTGAATGGATTTGTTCTTGGCCAATATCATCTGATTGGTCATCCGTAATTCTGCCTTCTGCTCCTCCTCGTTTTTGATAACCAAGCGGAGGAAACGGAACAAGAACAACCCGATCAACATCAGGATACCCAAAGAAATACCAACATCACGGGCCAGGTTGGTAGCTGCTTGCCGTAGAAATACATTGAACTCACGGTCTACCATGAGCACTCCTACCACATCATCATTACTATCAAGAATAGGCTCAAAAGCACTGAGCCAAATCCCGTTTTCACTCCGGTGCTTGTCCAATTGGCCTCCTTGCTCATACTTCTCAATCAGGTCTCGCGGAAACTCAACGTAGGAGTGGCGGTAATAAGGGCTGTCGCCAGAGGTCACAATGAACTCGTAGAAGTCCTCCCCTTGCCCATTCATCTCCACCGGCACAATGGTGTAGATATCAGTATTGATCATGTTGCGATCAAAAACCGCGCGTAGGATGCTATGAATCTGCTGATATACGGAATCCTGTTCGTTGGAAGTGATATCATCCATGTTCGGATACCGCTCCACCAAATACTGGTGAGCATCGCCGTCAATCTGCAAAGCCGCCGTTTTAGCAATTCCGTCTAATTGCTCCAAAACATGCTGCTCCGCACTTTTCAAATACAGTCGATACGAATTATAGGTGAAGTACATAGCCATGATACCCAAGGCCAGGAATACCACCAGTGAAATACGTACGGTTAGGCTTTTTGCCGATAATATTCTTCCCATGCAGGTGTTATGATGTAATGGTCAGGGTGACAATACTACCGAACTCCGACCTTAAAAAATGCTGCCACCACAGGACGTTGCCCCGTTGTCTACCCAAATATAGCCGCTAGAAGGCCTTTTTTTCGCTTCAGTTTCACATGATCTTCCGGATTCTCACGGTTATACAGATCAATAATGTCCTGCTCGTGAGTATCGTAAAACTCAGGATCAAAATTGGCTTCGCGCAGGTTCGCTAGTACTTCGGTGATGTGTGTTTTCTCGCGCAACCACCGGTCGCATACCTCGTGCCGGTAGCGAATGCCCATCAGGTTGAAGCCCGTTACAGAGCCGTTAGCCGCATCATATATAATCCGTACTGACTTTTTGCCCTTGGCATGCTCCCAGTAAAGATGCTTCTCGCCATCACGTACCTGATTCCACACGGTGCCGTATACTTGATATTCTATATCCATGAACTTGGCCGAGTTGAACCATAGCCCCGGCTGGTAGCGCGATTCGTTACCGCAAATGGTCTGAGCCACCGTTTCCCCGTGCATACGTCCGGTATACCACACCTGCTCCACGGGTCGACGCCCTGGTACTGGCTCCCTATACTGAGCGCAGTCGCCAATGGCGTAAACATCCGGTTGGTTGGTGCGGAAATATGGGTCTACCATAATTCCCCGCTCCATTTCAATGCCACTATCCTTCAGGAAATCTGTGTTAGGGCTTACTCCTACAGTGAGGCCAACAAAGTCACAATCGATGGTCTCTCCAGTTTTGGTCTTCACCCCCTTCACTCGGCCATTACCATTATCCAAAATAGAATCTAGTTCAGTCTCTTTCAGTAGTTTGGCATGGTGCTCTACCACGTGCCGAGACACCATGCTGGCTTCTTCGTTGGGGAGGACGTTACTCCAGAATTCTTTCTCGCGGATCATGAAGGTGACATCGACCCCACGACTCATCCACATTTCACCCATCTCAATCCCGATGAGTCCACCACCCACAATCACTGCTTTGTTCACCGTAGGAGCCAGCCGTTCCATATTTTCCAAGTCCTGGTAGTTGTACAGGCCTTGCACACCGTCCAGGTCCTGTCCCGGCCAACCGAACTTGTTGGACTTAGAACCTACAGCCAGAATAAGTACATCATAGCTCAGGGTACCTTCGGTTTTCAGCCGTAGGGTTTTCTTGGCCGGATCTACTTTCTCCACAAAATCACGCACCAAGCCAATTCGGTTTTTCTCCCAGAAAAAATCCTCGTAGGGTTTCGTATTCTCATACTTCATGTGGCCCATGAAGATGTACATGAGCGCTGTACGCGAATAAAAATGATCGGTCTCTGCCGAAATCACAGTAATCTTGTGGTCTGATAATTTGCGAAGGTGACGAGCCGCGGTAATTCCGGAAATGCCATTACCGATGATGACGATATTCTTTTGCATAAAAAGTAGAGGGTTCTGAATGCCAGAGTAATGTTACCGGAAAAATGCCACTATGGGTGTCTGATCTTTGACACAATTCCACAACAAAATACCAACCAATCAACTCATAATTCAAAGTTAGGCCATGAAATCCATATTCAGGCAAGGCAACAAGTGAACATCAGGTTTACATCGGTCAACAATTGGTCAGCATTTTGACCCTTCCGCAAATCCATTGTATCTCTGTTGGCACGAATTTTCGTAATTACTTCCTGTAACCGGGTTCTCCTTACCGAGGGCCTTAAACCAAAACGGAAATCATAATCACCATGAAAATACGAGTACTCACTATCCTACTACTTTTAGGTGCGGCGGTTCATCTACAAGCCGCTAGTTTAAGCCCCTTTACCCAGGAGGCGGATGCCTTCTTCAAAAAATATGTGCGCAACGGCATGGTAGATTATGCCAAAGTAAAATCTGACGGCGCCGTTACTACCTTATATGATCAGGTGGGTAGCATGTCGCTCACGAACGCTACGGCAGCCCAGAAAAAGGCCTTCTACATTAATGCCTATAACATTGTGGTGATCAAATCCATCGTAGACAAGTATCCGGTAGGTTCACCCATGGACATCAACGGTTTTTTTGATGGAGCAAAGCACAAAGTAGCCGGGGATATGCTCACGCTCAATGAGCTAGAGAAAACCAAACTGCTGCGCGTGTATGAAGATGCTCGCATTCACTTTGTGGTGGTGTGTGCGGCCCAAGGCTGCCCCAAATTGGCAAGCTTTGCCTATTCTGCCGATAAGCTAGAGAGCCAAATACAAGCTCAAACACGTAAGTCACTCAACGATGAGTACTTCATCCGTATTCGTCGCAACGGCGTGCAGGTATCTAAGATCTTCGAGTGGTACGAAAGCGATTTCACGAAGAGCGGGCAATCCATAGTGGGGTACATCAATGAGTTTCGTGATGAAAAAATCCCCACGAGTTTCAGAAAAACCTCTTATGAGTACGACTGGACTTTGAATAAGCAGTAAGGGACAACGATTTTTGCTGAAAAGCCACTCACTTAGCAGGGTGGCTTTTTCTTTTGCTACACCTGCTAACAGAACGATGCTTACTTTATAACCATGGGAAATTTTTCACTCTACCTGTTGGCTGGGCTGTATATTCTGGCGGGCACGATGCACTTCATTTACCCCAAAGTATACATTTCTATTACCCCAAAATGGGTACCCTCCCCCGCAGTCATCAATGTTCTGGTAGGAATAACAGAAATAACCCTGGGGATATTGGTCCTAGTGCCTGAAACCCAAGTTTTGGCCGCCTGGGGAATCATTGCGCTCTTGATTGCGGTGTTTCCTGCTAATTGGTATCATCACCAGAAGGCACGGCGCAGGGGCAAAATGGTAGCGGCCACGCTAATCAGGCTACCGCTACAGCTAGCCTTGATCTGGTGGGCCTGGTTGTATACTTAAGCTAGTATTCTTCCTTACCCAATCTTCCCCCAAGCCAATGGAACAAGGCATTGCAGGGTTGAGCATTTGCCACTGATGGCTAAGTGACTGCCCCTGATTTATTTTTTCCGGAAAAAGATGCGCAACGGCACCCCGGTAAAATCAAACTTATCGCGGAGTTTGTTCTCCAGATATCGCTGATACGGGGCTTTGATGTACTGCGGTAGGTTGCAGAAGAACGCGAACGTAGGCACTGCACCTGGCAGCTGTGTTACGTACTTTATGCGGATGTATTTACCCTTGGTGGCGGGTGGCGGATAGGCCTCAATCATCGGCAGCATGGCCTCGTTGAGCTCTGAGGTAGAGATGCGCTTGTTCCGATTCTCGTAGACTTCCAGTCCCATCTCGATGGCCTGAAAGATTCGTTTCTTTTCTGTAACGGAGGTGAAAATGATGGGGATGTAACTCATTTCACCCAAGCGCTCCAGCATTGACTTACGGAACGCATCGGCCGTCTTGGTGTCTTTCTCTATCAGATCCCATTTATTCACCATAATCATCACCCCTTTGCGGTACTTATGAGCAAGCCCCAAAATACTCAGGTCCTGCCCTTCCAGCCCTAGGGTGGCATCCAACATTACAATACAGATATCGCTATCCTGCATGGCCTGAATGGAGCGCATCACAGAGAAGAACTCAATGTCCTCCCTCACCTTTTTCTTACGGCGAATTCCCGCCGTGTCAGTCAGGATGAAATCCTTCCCAAATAGCTTGTAGCGGGTATGTATAGAGTCGCGCGTGGTGCCCGCAATGTCGGTTACGATGGTACGCTCACGGCCTAGCAGGGCGTTTAGGAATGATGATTTGCCCACATTGGGTCTTCCCAGAATAGCAATGCGCGGGATGCCCTCATCGGGGTTCTCATCATCGTCGGCCTCAAAGTGGGTGATTACCTCGTCTAGCAGCTCTCCGGTACCCGAACCGTTGGCGGCCGAAATAGGGATTACGTTATCGAAGCCCATACCGTAGAACTCGCCAATGCTCATCAGGCGTTCCGGGTTGTCTGCCTTGTTGGCTACTACATATACCGGCTTGTCTACCTGACGAATCACATTGGCAAAGTCATTGTCCAGCCCATGCAGCCCCGTTTCGCAGTCCACCATGAACAGAATCACCGACGCCTCCTCAAGCGCTTCCTTTACCTGCGTGCGAATGGCTTCCTCAAACACATCGTCTGAGCCTACTACGTAGCCGCCGGTGTCGATAGCCGTAAAGAACTTGACGGCCCACTCCGCATAGCCGTAGTGGCGGTCGCGCGTAACGCCGCTTTCGTTATCCATAATGGCCTGGCGGCGTTCCACCAAACGATTAAAAAACGTGGACTTGCCCACGTTGGGCCTACCTACAATGGCTACAATGTTCGCCATGACTTACAGACGTTTCGATGATATTCTTGGGAAAATACAACCTCTACCCGGGTTTATCGCAGCCCGAAGGAGCTTTTCCCGTAAAGGGGCGCAAAATTACGAACCTTTCTCAGGATAACCCCCACACGCTCAATTATTTATTCTTCCTTTTAGCAGAGTCCAAGACTAATCCATACTCAACCGAATTAGTTCCATCGTATGACGAGCGAATTCCACGCTATTATGGGTATTGCAAGGAGAAGTGGATCAGGGCAACTTGCAACGCTGGGACTTCCATGCCTTGGTCGAGGGCCTACGGCATCACCTAGGCTAGCTGATCCCACGACCGTACAAACGGGACTTTCAGGGGTGCGAGCCCCGTCTACCGACACCCACCGCCATTTTCGAACCTAGAACTTCCCACTTCGAACCTCCAATCCCCTATATTTGCACCTTAGTTACAACGCATGCAAAAAGTCACTCCGCTTACGGCGATTTCGCCCATCGACGGTCGGTACCAAAGCAAGACCGCATCCCTCTCACGTTATTTTTCCGAATTCGGCCTCATCCGCTACCGCGTACATGTAGAAGTAGAATACTTCATCGCGCTGTGCGAGTTGCCCCTGCCACAGCTGGCGGGAATCACTCCGGAGCTGTTTCCCAAGTTTCGCGACATTGTGGCCAACTTCAGCGAAGCGGATGCGCAAGCCATCAAGGAGATAGAGAAAACCACCAATCACGACGTAAAGGCGGTGGAATATTTCCTAAAGGAGAAGTTTGAGTCTCTCGGGGTCGGTGAGCAAAAGGAGTTCATCCACTTTGGATTAACCTCGCAGGACATCAACAATACAGCCATTCCACTTTCCATTCTGGAAGCCATGGATGAGGTAGTGGTACCGATGGTACTGGAAACCCGCAATGCCCTGGCTGAGCTAGCCAAACAATGGGGTGAGGTGCCCCTACTGGCCCGCACCCACGGGCAGCCGGCCAGCCCTACCCGTCTGGGCAAGGAGCTGTACGTT
>DMST01000509.1:58717-58883 GCA_003454975.1 Cytophagales bacterium
GCAGCTGGTTAGCTTGGCACAGATTCCCTATTCGGCCAAATTTGGCGGCGCTACGGGCAACTTCAACGCCCACCATGTAGCCTACCCGGCCATCGACTGGCTAGCGTTTGGCAATGAGTTTGTTGAGCGGTACCTGGGCCTGACTCGCAGCTACCCCACTACCCAG
>DMST01000509.1:58917-60655 GCA_003454975.1 Cytophagales bacterium
CCCCACTACCCAGATAGAGCACTACGACCACCTGGCAGCCTTCTTTGATGCCTTCAAACGGATCGGCACCATCCTTATTGATCTCTCGCGCGATGTATGGCAGTACGTTGCCATGAATTATTTCAAGCAGAAGATCAAAGAGGGTGAGGTGGGCTCTTCGGCCATGCCGCACAAGGTAAATCCCATCGACTTTGAGAATGCTGAGGGTAACCTGGGCATAGCGAATGCGCTGTTTGAGCACCTGGCAGCCAAGCTACCCATTTCGCGCTTGCAGCGGGACCTGACGGACAGCACCGTGCTCCGTAATGTAGGCGTGCCCTTGGGCCACTTGGTTATTGCGCTGAACTCACTGCTTAAAGGAATGGGCAAGCTGGAGTTGAATGAGACAGTACTGAAGGCGGACCTAGAAGCCAATTGGGCGGTAGCGGCCGAGGCCATTCAGACGGTTTTGCGCCGGGAGGGGTATCCCAAGCCGTATGAGGCTCTGAAAGCACTGACCCGAAAGAATACGGCTATTACACAAGAGACCATCCGTGAGTTTATCGAGACGCTGAATGTATCTGAAGAGGTTAAAGTAGAGTTGCGGGCCATCACCCCGTATAACTACACCGGCATATCGTACACACCACCGGCTGAGCCACCCTACGCGCAGTAAGCTCTTCCGATTAACGAATACCTTGTAGGAATAAAGAAAGGGAGCCTTTGTATGGGGCTCCCTTCGTATTTCTCGTGCTGCTCGGCTTAGCGATCGAACGTTTCCGAATCTGCGTCCGCCAGCATGGTTTCTTTCAATTGATCAAAACGGCTTTCACCGCCACGAATTGCCGACTGCTGAGCAGTGCTCATGGCAGTGGCTAGAAAAGAAGATCTAGTTTTTTTCATACCCTATTGGTTTAATTCTTCGCCTACTCTAAAAAAGGTTTTCGGCTTCCCCCCAAGAACCCAAAATCTACGGCTGTAGTCTCGTTCCTGCAACCCCCTTGGTCACTTTCCTATGCCACGCCAGCGCAGACGTAAAAAGAATGTCTCCCAGTTCGTAGGAGAAAATGCCCTACGCCCGGGGCCTGATGTCGGCTCAAGTGAAACTGACCCCCGTCTTGTTTGGTGAGTATGTGTACAAAGTACCAGCCTAAAGCTGCCGCCCCGCTTTCCTTCCTAGTCACTTTATGATGAGCATCACGCCCACCTAGCTGCGCCTAATGTGAAGGGCCGAAGCACCATGCAAAAGGTGGGTTGGGCTGCGCCGACAGGATTTACTCGAAGGTTAGAGATGGTGTGCATTACTTTTTAGTCCGGGCCCGCATTTCTAAACATATGTTGAAGGATTGTGGGACAGAGTTTGATTAATTTAATCGTTTGCCAAACAAATCATGAATACTAACCTACTACCATTAGTGCAGGGAGTGTGCCTAACCCCTTTTTCCCGATTCTTTTCCCCGCCAGACTTGGCTTTCCTGCATTGCCTACACACTCAAACAATCCTACCTCATGCGTAGCCGATTCCTTTTTGGGCCCGCAGTAAGTGTACTTCTGTTTGTGCTGGCGGGTTGCCACGAATACCCACAGGCGGACGATTCGCTGCCAGCAGCGGGTATCGTTCCTACCGTGGTAGCGGCCCATCCCCCGGGTGGCTACGCGAGCAATGTACTCACGGGCGATAGCCTGGGCCCTACGCTGAACGCCGCAGGCGATACGCTGGTTACGGGCGTGCCGCTGCCGATGGTGGGTAAAACCTTAT
>DMST01000509.1:60753-64091 GCA_003454975.1 Cytophagales bacterium
AAGAGTAGTCCCCACCCCTACGCTAGCCAGCCTACCCGGCACCCTGGCCCATCCCAACGTAATTCCGTTACCCAAAAACCTCACGAATATCCCCCTAGACACCAGCCAGATACCCCTCATCCCGCTACGCTTACCCAAAGCCGGAGATACCACGCACTACATCCTGACCCAGCAAGGCGATACGCTGCGTACGGGCGTGCCCGTGCTGGCCCGGGGGGAGACCATCCCCTACCCGCCCCGGGAGTCCACCGCCATGCTACCCCCATCGCAGGATAAAAATACCCGGGCCAGCCTGCAGTACCTAACGCTAGACCAAGGCTTACCTGCAGAACGGATTACGAATCTGTACCGATCGCGCCGGGGTGATCTGTGGATGACCTTCCTGGAGGAACCTTGGATGATACGCTACGATGGCCATAGCTATACCCCCGCCTACACGGGGAAAGGATGGCCTAACTTTCTTTACGAAGACCGGCAGGGCCACCTTTGGTTTGGTTCTCTAGAGGGCATCTACCGGTACGATGGACAAGCCTACACCCGTTTTTCGCTCAAAGATGGATTCCCTTCCGTAGCGAATCAAATGTTTGAGGATGACCAGGGCAGGCTATGGATAGTAAGTGGAAAGGGGCTAACCCAATACAACGGTACGACGGCCATTACCTACGCCGCACCGGAAGGCCTGCCGGATGGACTTTTTCGGTCGGGAACGCTGGATGCGCAAGGAAACATTTGGCTGAATACGTACACCAGTGGAGTCGTCTTATTCAACTTCCTGGGCTTTCGACAGCTCACGAAGGTCCATGGCTTGTTAAATAATCAAGCATGGGACGTATTTGTAGATCAAGCCAATCACCTCTGGATTGGCCATTTAGATGGGGGGGCTACCCAATTCGACGGCATCTCTCTAATACAATACCCAGCTCGACTAGTCGGCGGCAATACCATAGTGACCACACAAGATGCGCAGGGTAACCATTGGTTTGCCTCCAATGCTCCTGACCAGGGCA
This sequence comes from Cytophagales bacterium, assembly GCA_003454975.1. Classification (GTDB taxonomy): domain Bacteria; phylum Bacteroidota; class Bacteroidia; order Cytophagales; family Cyclobacteriaceae; genus DMST01. The sequence continues at coordinate 61,761 of DMST01000509.1, forward strand.
TTACGCGCTTCGATGGCATATCCTTCACTACCTTCTCCGAAGCAGAGGGAGTAAGCAGTAACTACGTGGTGGACCTCTTACCTGACGGCGAGGATAATCTTTGGCTAGCTACCTTTGGCGCAGGGCTTAATCAACTCCGGCTAAATAGATTCCAACACTATTCCAGTGCACATGGCTTGTTGAGTAATCGACTCAGTGAAATAGTTGAGGGAGTCGACGGTGCCCTTTGGATTCATTTCTGGGACGGCAATATTATGTGTTATGATGGTACCGCCTTCAAGGAAATCCCCCAGGGCCACCCGCTTTTTGGTATGTATTCAAGCCTAAGTACCACTCCTGAAGGTACCCTTTGGCTCATAAATACAGCCGGGACTGTCATCCGATATGACGGCACCGAGGCTACTTTCCTTCAATTACCAGAGGGGTTCATCAATTCACCAGGGTTGTTCCGAAAAGATATTTCGATGAATGCTGATTCGCAGGGAGGTGCCTGGTTTTACCATAACATGGACGGGCTTCTCTATTACGACGGAGCAGCGTTTCAGTACTATACAACAGAGGAGGGGTTGTACAGTAACCAGGTAGAAGCGGTAACCCAGGATACCTCAGGGCATCTTTGGATAAGCTATTCCGGCAGCCGGTTGGTTTCTCGCTTCGACGGGCAGTTTATTACTCATTACACTGAACGTGAAGGCTTGAGTGGGGAGTATATGGGTAGCATGTTGACTGATCCCCAAGGCCAGATGTGGTGGAGAACACACCGTGGCCTGACCCAGTACAACGGAGCCACCTTTGCTCACTACCAGATTCCGGGGCTGGAAACGGAGGGTCTTACCGAAGATGACGTTGATTTCTATATAATCTACCAACGACCAGTCATCGATTCGGTCGGGCGGATTTGGATACCCAGCACCAATGGCCTAGGGGTATTTGCTCCCTTGGTGACGGATTCGGTAGCTCCTGTTGGTGAATCGGCTTATACCTACCAAACACTAGGTCGGCGCGATGGTATGCAGGGGATCGTAGTTTATAGTATTATGCGTACCCGCGATCACCACCTTTGGACGGGTAGCTACGATAGGGGCATGTCTAGCCTGGACTTAACTGGGTTTACCTTACCCACCAAGCCTCCCCAGCTACGGCTCAACCAGTTGGCCATTTTAGATGAGGTACCCAATTACCGGGCACTGCATGACCGTGCGGAGATAGCCTTCACCTTCGACTCAGTAGCGGCTTTTTATGACTATCCACTGGGCTTGGTGCTGCCGCATCGTCAAAACCACCTCACCTTTCACTTTTCGGCCATCGACTGGGCCGCCCCGCACAACATTCGTTATCAGTTTACCCTCAACGGGTTGGAAAACACGTGGTCTCCCCTGAGTGCCGAACGTACGGCTGACTACCGCAACCTGGCCCCAGGTACCTATACTTTTAAGGTACGCGCTGTAGGGGCCGCTCAAGTGTGGAGCCCCCCCTTGGCTTATACTTTTACCATTCGCGCTCCGTGGTACGCTACTCCTGCCGCCTACCTAGGCTTAGGCTTGCTCGGCTTCCTGATGGTGGCAGGCTATGTGCGGTGGCGCACGGCTCAGCTGCGGCGGCAGCGAAACAAGCTGGAAAGGCTGGTAGACCACCGTACCGAAGAGCTACTAACCCAGACCGAGGAACTACAAGCACAGACGGAGGAGCTACAGGCGCAGGCCGAAAAGCTAGGCACTGCTTCGGTGGTTGCCCAGCAAACACGCAGCCGCGTGCTTATTTTGGATAGCGAGAGCAACGTGCTCTGGGCCAATGAATACTGCCTGGAAATTTATGGCGTGCGCAGTATGGAAGAATTTGAGGAACAACAAAGTCTCAACGTAATTGAATTTTCTCAGTGGGACCAACTACCCGGATATTTCCAGGCCGCGAAGGAGCGCGGGGAACCCGTACATTTTGAACTGAGAGACACCTACCGTAAGGACAAAGTGAGCTGGGAACAAGTGGTGCTGAGTCCGCTGCGAGACGAGTCGGGCCCCACCGACCGGTTACTATGGGTATCGGCAGACATCACCGAACTCAAGGCCACCCAGGACAACCTCATGGAAGTGAAAGACCGGCTACAACTTATTAATGAAGTAAACCGGGCCCTATTGGGTACCCGCTCCTGGCACGATACCTTTCACCGGGCCTTGGGCGTAGTGAAGCAACGAGTGGCGGCCGATGTGGTCAGCATCTCCTTGCTCAAACCCAATCAGTCGGTCTTCACTACCTATCGCTATACCGGCCCCTGGAATCCTTTAACGGTACAGGACCACCTACCGCTAGACACCTTTCCGGACATTCCCCGGC
>DMST01000509.1:64118-65868 GCA_003454975.1 Cytophagales bacterium
AGGCCGGTGCCCGCGTACAGCAAGAGAACGCGGCGAAAGCGGAGGCCGCCACCCTGGAACCGTTGCTCGGCAGCGGTGTAGGTAGCTACATACTATTTCCCTTGCAGGATGGTCAGCAGCTGTTGGGCACCCTCAATCTGGGCTACGTTCAGCCCGGTCCATTGCGCCAGCTGCACGAAGCGGTCATTCAGGAGGTACTCACCGCCTTATCTACCTTCGTGATGCGGTATCAGCTCCAGCAGCAATTGGAGGAAACCAACCAAAACGTTCAAGAAAGTATTAACTACGCCCAAAAGATACAGTCCGCCGTGCTAGTCACCGAAGACGGCTTGGGCAATTTGCTGAGGGAGCATTTTCTCCTGTTTGCCCCTCGCGATGGCGTAAGTGGGGACTTCTATTGGGCCGAACGGATTGAGCACACGGTATTTGTGGCTGTAGCCGATTGTACAGGCCACGGCATTCCCGGAGCCATGGTAAGCATGATCTGCCACAGCACCCTTACCCAAGCCCTGGCCAACGAGGAACTGCGGGATACCGGGCAAATACTGGACCGGGTGCGGGAGGAGATTGTTTGGCGGCTTTCCAAATCTGACCAAGAAGTAAAAGACGGGATGGACATCTCCCTGGCCGCCATTGACTACCAAAAACGTACCCTGCAATGGAGCGGGGCCAACAATCCCCTCTGGCTGATCAACCCCCGGCGGAAAGAAGTAGGGGAAGGGTGGGCATCCTTCCCTGAGCGGCCCGGTGGGTTTGTGCTGAAGGGCGACCGCCAGCCTGTGGGGGCCTTCCCCGAACCCAAGCCCTTTACCACCCACCGGCTGGAACTGCAAGCAGGCGATTGTTTGTACCTCTTCACGGACGGAATTCAAGACCAGTTTGGGGGACCCAAAGGCCGTAAGTTTATGGCCAAGCAGTTCCGGCAAACGCTCCAGTCCTTATATGACCTCCCTATGGCGGAACAGAAAGAGCGTTTGTGGGCGGAGCTGAAGGCATGGCAAGGCAAGGAACCTCAGGTAGACGATATTTGCGTATTAGGCATTCGCATTGCAGAGTAATGTGTATGCTCTTGTTTCGCATTACACCTTCCCAGCAGAGTATGATTGGCAGGGCAAAAACCCTGCTGCCTACTCAAGTTCCGAATAGCCTCTAGCCGACCCACAACAGATCGTCTAGTGCAATGTTTCGGTGAGTACTCAAAAGACAAAGGACGTATGTCTCCCGATTCCCACGAGGATTCGTCCTTCGTCTGTAAGCTAGGGTTCCATCAAGGAGCCACAAACACCCGCTGAGTTTGGCCGCCCTCGGGGGTGAGCACGTGCACAAAGTACCAGCCCTCGCCGTATTCGCGGAGCGAAAGCTGGGCTTGGTAAGCACCCTCGGCCTCATACCGCAACAGCTCACGGCCCAAAGCATCGGTGATGCGCACCTCAAAGGCCGTCTGCTCCACCACGGGTTCTACCCGCACGTCCACTTGGTTGCGGGTAGGGTTCGGGCTGATCCATACGCGGGCTACGGGCTCGGTTTTGGAATCTGCCGCAGGAGCCGTACAGTCCGCGGGGTTTGCCGACCATCCGGCTAGCCCCGCTATCTCCTCGGGCAGTAGCACCGAGCGGTAAATCCGCAGCTCATCCACCGTACCCGCAAAGTAGCGGTCGTTTTTGTCGTTACGTCCGCCAATCCACAAGGGCGAACCCTCCGCTGGAGCAACGGCTCCGTCAATGTCCACATCGGTACGGACAACCGTACC
>DMST01000509.1:65904-66703 GCA_003454975.1 Cytophagales bacterium
TCCGTCTACATAGGAGCGCAGCGTGCCTCCCGTCAAGGTCCAGGCCAGGTGGTGCCATTGGCCGTCGGCAATGGGAGTGGCCGACTGGAACGGTCCGGGATTACTCACGCCAGAGCCTAAGGCCATAGAGGCAAACCCTCCGCTCAGCAAGACCTGGTAAGCAAACTCACCGTTGATCTTGTTTTTTGCCAAAATCACCTTGTTCGACCCCGTTTGTGTGGTTTTCACCCACAGAGCAATGGTAAAGGCGGTATCCAGCTCGAAGGTAGAATCCTGCCCCAGGTCTACCCGATCATTGACTCCGTCAAAGCTCAGCCCGGCACCAGTATACCCAGCAGAGCGGGTGGCTCCGGTAATGACGCCATTCAAACGCCCCAGGCTGTCTACGGCCACCGCCGATGCACAACCGTCAAATTTCCAGTTGCCTACCCACTGTTTCAGGCTCGCCCCGCAGATGTCGGGCGCGTAGTAGGCTTCCGAAAGGATCACAATCTGCTCGCTGCTCAGCGGAATGTCGTAGAGCAAGAGCTCGTCCAGCTCACCGCGGTACTGACGACTTCTGGGTTTGTCAGAGCGCATGCCCAGCCAAACCTCACTGCCCAGGTTGGGGTTGAGCACGCCCGAGAGGTTTTCGTGAATGGCCGTGGGCACGCCATCTACCCACCAGGTAAGGGTACCCTCGCCAAACTGCACCGCCAGGTGGTGCCAAGCTCCATCGGCAATGCTGACCCCGGCACTGTAGGGGCCGGAGCTAGCCAGGCCGCCCATCCCCATCTGGGGCACGCCACCGCTCGACCGC
>DMST01000511.1 GCA_003454975.1 Cytophagales bacterium
CTGCCCCTACCGCTGCGCCTGCATCCCACCCCGCGCCTGCGGCAACGCCTCAGCCCTCCCCCGTGCCAGTCGCTCCCTGGCCCGTGCAGTACCACGGCTACGTATTGGAAGCTGGCCAACCCAGCGTAGCCATGCTCACCATTGCCAATCAGTTTGCCAGCCTTTCACTTGGGCAAGATCTCCAAGGCTATACCCTAAAAACCCTACGGCAAGACAGCGTGCAGATCAGCTACCGTAAGGAGAGCCGGTGGTTCCGGCGAGCAGAGCAGTAGAAGCGCTGTTAGCCTTTCATCGAGTCCCATCCTGTTCTACCAGTTTGAGTTTGTGAAAAATAACGGCGTACCCCTGTGCCATCGGCCCTGAAAACGGCCTTTGGGCGGTGGGACCGGGGCGTGTAGCCTGCCCAATCACTAACCAACTACGGGCTCACTTCATGGCTCTATCGCTCACGCGGAAGGGGCCACTCGCTAAACTTTTAATAATTCCCTCAGGTTTTTTCTGTATTAGAATTTCCAGTTTATGCATATGAAACGATACTGAAAACTCAACGGCTTTACTAACATTCTCAAATGTGATTTTTTTTAGTTGTATATGAGATAAATGAGTATTTTTGTGCTAGAGAATTGATCTGTTGCCTTTGGAAAGTAAGGCAGGTGTAGCCACCTCAAAATCTCAACGCATTCTCACAAACCATCGACCAAATGAAATCCATCTTCTGCTGGCTAATTGTCCCCCTTTTTGGGTGCGTCAGTTCGTCAATTTTCGCTCAGGGAACTCCTGAATCCGAACAGTATAATTTTGCTCCTCCTTCTCCTGCGGCTGCTTCCTTAACCAAGGCGCAATTTACCGGGGTGTCACATCTGACTGGAGCAGTACAAGCCAGCATTCCGCTGCATACCTTTGCTACCAAGCATCTATCCTTACCCATTAATCTCAGCTACAGCAGCAACGGAGTTAGGGTTACCGAAGCAGATGGCTGGGCGGGCGTTTCCTGGACGCTGAGTGTCGGTGGTGTCATCAACCGAGTCATTCGTGACGAGGCGGATAAAGACACTTGGGTACAAACACCAGATCAGCTTTCAATGAATCCTTCGGATGCGAACTACTACAAAACCCTCGCCCTGGTTGAAAAAGAGGTGGAGCCCCTGTCAGGCTGGGATTCGCAACGCGACAAATATTCTTTCAATATTGGAGGGGTAAGTGGTGAGTTTGTGTTTTCAGGTACTGAAGGTTTTCTCATTCTTCCCTTCCAGCGGGTCAAGGTTGAGGTAACCCCAGTAAATGGGCTAATGGGAGGCTTTGTTTTGACCACCTCCGATGGGGTTGAGTGGACTTTTGGTGCTGTGGAAACTACCACCGTTACAGGAAGTAAAGGATTTGGCACCTGGCAGCCGCCTACTACCCAGGCCACTGCTTGGTACCTGACCAAGGTTGAGCATCCCACCGGAGAAGTAGTCCATCTGGAATATGCCAATGACTATTACAGCGTATATACTGATTCAGAGACGCACTATGAAGATCTGAATCCGGGCACTTGTACCGGGCCAGATGATTCTAACCCTGTAAATACGATCACTTCCTATTATGCTTCAAAAAGGTTGACCAGGATCTATTCTGCTGGCTATGGAGAAATCAACTTTACCAGTGTCAGCGGGGGAGTAGCCGCATCTGACCGGGTAACGGCGGTCCAAATAGAACTTGCCAACGGTACTACCCTTAAGAAATATGATATTTCCTACGAAAGTCTGGCCGACCGTCATTTGGTGACGGCCTTAACAGAAAAGGATAAGGACAACAACACCATCCGGTCTTGGGATATGCAGTACATCACTAGCTACGGTTCCACTACTTTTCCTAACAGATATTATGCTTCCTACACCGGCTCCAATCCATCGTATGCCCAGGACCATTGGGGGTATTTCAATGGGCAATCAAATAATAGCAATCTGATTCCCACCCAATACATAAACGGGGCTGCCAACCGAAATCCGAATATCAACTATGCGAAGATCGGTATGCTCAGTAAACTGATTTATCCTACCGGAGGGTATTCAGAATATACCTATGAGGCCCATGTAGATGCTGTAGGCTATACCTCCGGTGGTGTGCGTTTGCAAAAGGAAGTACTGAAAGACAATTTGGGTGAACCTAGTCAGACCATGCGCTACTACTATACGGCCAGACTAGACAAAACAGGGTCTTCTGGTAGCGCTGCCGTAGTACCTGAGTATGAAACCCAGCAAAAAATATGCGGCTTAACGTATCGAGTGTCTCATGACAACCCGGTTAATCAAGTAGTACGGGGAAGCTACCACACGTACTATGCGGATATCGTGGTGAGCCATGGTGGTGATAATTTTGAGAACGGTGGAGAGCGTTTCCATTACAATATCCACCCCGCATTACCGGGTGGTGGAGTTTCGGGAGAACGAATCCTAAACGGCCCTGCCTCCATGAATTTCTGGGACCATGGTTTGTTGGAAGAGCAGTGGGTCTTCAATTCGAGTAAGAAGGTACTATCTCATACGGTAAACGAATACCAACTGCTTAAAGAAACGGGTACCATCAATAACTACGTAGTACGTGAAGTAGTAGATGCTACCCCCAACCTCAATGAGCTTTCCTACACCTGCAAAACCGCTGACCTGGGGGCTTGGACACAGTATACTATGGGTGCGAATAGTACCCAACCAACGGAAACTACAAACTATACCGACCATCCCTGTTACGGAAAATCGGTTAACGATGTCGTAGATATTTTGGTACACAACAACTATGCATCCGGTTCTATCGATTTGTACCAGTATCGGGATATTGCCTATTGGCACGAGTTAGTGAAGACCACCACTACCCAGTACGACGAAGATGGAGCTGCTGTACCCACCAACAGTAATACTTGGACTCCTACCGGAGGCAATCCGAATACCACCACGGTTGATTATATATACCAGCATCAAAATAGCTACGGTACTGTCAACTACACGGTAGAGCAAGCTTCCTTGCATGGTAATCCAGTATTGGTTCGTACTACTAATTCCGAGGGGGCGGTGCAAGAAGTATATACCTACTACCCCGAAGATATTTTGAGTGGCAGTTTTGAAGCTACCCATCTTCTAGCAAACAATATTCATAATGTGCCCCTTCGTACTGAGACCGTTGTAGATGGAAAAGTAGTGGCGGGTAGTGTGATTTCATACTTCGCCAACGGGCAACCCAAGAGGGTGTATGAAATGACCAGCGATTCCAACCCTACTCATAATGGGTATCTTACTGCGAGTGGCAGCAACGGATATGTGCCGTACAATGTATTTAGGCCTACTTATTTCGAGTCTACGGCCCGCCGCCAAATGACCTACACTGCCGATAATAATATCGAAACCATGACCACCCCTGTCGGAGTAGACATGGCTTATGTATGGGATGCAGCCGGTAAGTATATGGTTGCTCAAGTGGTAAATGCGGAGTTGGACGAAATATTCTTCGAAAGTTTCGAATCCACTACTTCCAACACCACAGCCAATGCCCATACGGGGAGTAAGGGGTACTATACCGATTTCTCTTACGCCACTACTTACACCATACCCTCCACTTTTACCAACACGCTACCCAGTAACACCAGTCATTTGAGGCTTAGCTATTGGTACTACCAAGGTGGGCGTTGGTTGTTCAGTGGAGAGTTGTCCTACCCCTCTTCAAATAGCTTTTCTACTACAAATTTTGATGCTATCGACGATGTGCGGGTGTATCCGGTAGATGCACAGATGACCAGCTACACCTACCGGGACGGTATCGGGATCAGCAGCATTACAGACCCCAGTGGTCAAACCGTTTACTACGAGTACGATTCCATCGGTCGCCTTATTGGTGTAAAAGACTACCAAGGAAATCTGGTAGAAGGGTACGAATACCAATACTACAACCAAAACTAAATCCTCAACGCAGATTCATATCCTTATGAAATTATTCACCAGAATACTATTGGGGTTGGTTTGCTTGGTTGCTATCCATGCCCAAGCCCAAACACGGTACAACGACTACAGTGAGTCTTTCGACTATAAAAACTTTACCTCTACTACATCAGGAGGCGGGAGTATCAGGATAAGTATTGCCAATAATGTCCTTACTGTTTATGGCAATGCTGGTTTCCAGGAAACACCGCTTTATACAGGTGCTACGGTCCGACTAAATGCTACTTCTGGGACAACCGCGGTAGCCACCGACCTGCCTGATATGTTGTTGGGCGAATTGGTGGGAGGCTATATTCTGTCTATCCAAAACGATTTCTTGTACATAGAATATGCACCTGGAGGCACCGCCCCACCTATAAGTGGTTATGAGGTGAGAATAGCCAGGTCTATTCCTAAGGTATCCAATACCACCCCCAACATTACCACCGGTAAAAATGCAGTTATTAGCTATGCACCCCGTGCAGCGGGTATTCAGAAGGTTGCAGATTTGTCCGGCAATGCCCAAAATGATGTAACGAGTTCGGTAGTGTATTTGGATGGCTTGGGGCGTCCCATTCAGTCCATTGCGATTGCCGGATCTCCAACAGGAAAGGACCTGGTGAGCCCTACGGAATACAATTCATTTGGGCAAGCCACCACTGGTTACCTACCCTTTGCCGAAACCGGCAGTACGGGAGCATACCAAACCAAAGCCAATTGGCAAAACGACCAGGCGTATTTCTATAATTCGCCCAACACCATTGTGGACGACAATACCCCATATTCTACTACGGTCTACGAAAAGTCACCCCTCAATCGGGTGTCCGAATCCTTTGCTGCCGGTAGTGCCTATGCTTCGCACGGTGCTCGGGTAGAGTATTTGAACAATACCGTAGAAGACGCGGTCACTATTTGGGAAGTATCCACCAGTGGTGATCTCACTTCAGCAGGAGCATACGCGGCTGGTGAATTAAACAAACAGAAAGCCACCGACCCCGACGGCAGTGTATTCTACCAGTTTACCAACAAGAGTGGTGAACTGGTGCTACGCCGCCACTTGCTAGCGGATGAGTATGTAGATACTTACTACGTATACGATGACCGGGGCCGCCTCCGCTACGTGTTGCAGCCCGAGTTTACGAACCAACTCCAAAGCGCCGGAATTGATCTGGGGTCATCGGTGGTTGAGATTTCAGGCACTAACCTTTCCATTACCAATACCAGCTTGGGTACCACCTACCTGATTGACGAAACCGGTAGCTTGACTCTGTCTACCGGGTTTCATTTTACATTTTCTGGACAGAATGAATTTCATGCCTGGGCGGGAAAAACTACCGATTTTATCCAAAGCTATTCTTTCCAGTACGAGTACGATGGCCGCAACCGCATGATTGCCAAACGCATGCCCGGAGCGGACTGGACATACATGGTCTACGACCAATGGGACCGTCTGGTCCTAACTCAAGACGGTCGGCAGCGTAGCCAAAATACCAACCTATATGCCTTCACAAAGTACGATGCACTCAATCGTCCGGTACTGACGGGGGAAGTCACGCTCACCGATCCTTTGAGTGTCTTGCGTACTCATGCCATGGGTGCTACGGGGCATCATGAGGTGTTTGATGATAACCAAATCCATGACTATTCTTTGGCTGCCACTTACCCTACCGTAGCTGCGGCAGATGTTCTCACGGCCACCTATTACGATCATTACGAGTTTGATTTTGCTGATAGTAATGATGGGAATTTTAGTTCAGGTTTTAGCAGTAACCCCAGAGTGAGCGCCCGGGGTCTTACTACCGGTAGCAAAGTGAAGGTTCTGGATGGAGGCAATACCTACCTCAGTTCGTCTATCTATTACGATGAAGTGGGCAATGTCGTGCAAACTCATACTCAAAATCACCGTTCGGGCCTCGATGTAACCAAGATGCTGTACGCATTCACGGGTGAGCTAGTGCGTAGCCAATGGACCCACACCGGGAGCGATGTGCCCAACGGTGCAAGTAGCCTGAAAGTAGAGGAAGCCTTCCATTACGACCATACCGGCCGCCTACTCTCCGTGACTCATAAAATCTTCGAAGGCAGTACCGAGAAGTCTAACGTGCGGCTATCGGAACAGGAGTACAATGAACTGGGACAACTGACTACTAAGCACCTACACGAAACGGCTGCGGTAGGCACCTTTGTGCAAGACGTAGACTTTGGCTACCACATCCAAGGATTTCTCAAGAAAATTAATGGGGGGAGCCTGACCGGCAACGACAAGTTTGCCATGGAGTTGCATTACGAAACCGGGGCCACAAACAATAGCTTTGCCGGTGATATAGGAGCCATTGAGTGGCAGCACGCTGGTGAGGACAAGCTGCGGTATGAGTACACCTACGATGACCTGCACCGCATGACCGAGGCCGCGCATACCAATCTGACTTCCACCGCCAAGTCAGGCGAGCAGACTGTAAACGGCATTACCTACGACCTCAACGGCAACCTGGAAAGCTTGCGTAGAAAAAACAATGGGATTACCGGCTACATGGACGATCTGGCCTACCGGTACGTTGGCAACCAGCTAGCGGCCGTGCAAGATGCAGGAGAGGCTACCCAAGGATTTATAGATGGAGCCAATACCTCCTCCGAGTATGGCTACGACTTAGGTGGTAACCTAGTGCGAGATGACAATAAGGGAATCACCCATATAGACTATAATGCCGTAGGCTTGCCTAGTAAAATTGAGAAGGGCAGCGACTACATCGAGATTATTTACGATGCAGCCGGGGTTAAACTTTACCGCCGAGTGGTAGAAAGCGGTAGTCAAACCCGCCGCACCGACTACCTAGGCGGTCTGCATGTGGAGGACGGTACGGCGAGCTTTTTGCAGACCAGCGAAGGCCGGGTTGTGATTGGAGTAGGCACCTATACCTACGAATACAACCTGACCGACCACCTGGGCAACGTACACGTAGTGGTAGACCAAGCGGGCGCCGTTAGCCAAACGAGTGACTACTATCCTTTCGGCTTGCTTTGGAAGGATGCTCCTACGGGCAATACACCGGCCAACGAATACCTTTTTAATGGCAAGGAATACACTACCGCCCTCGATTTGGATTGGATGGACTTTGGTGCCCGTCTGTACGATCCTGCACTTGGCCGCTGGCATGTTATCGATCCCCTCGCTGACAAGATGCGTCGGCACAGCCCCTACAATTATGCCTTTGATAATCCCATTCGGTTTATTGACCGTGATGGAATGGAACCGGTGGATATTAAGGAAAACAGGAATAAGGCCGAACAAGAGGAAGTTTTGTTGTTAATAGGATCGTTTTCAGCAATTGGAGCATACATAAAAAAAGGGATCCTCAACCGTTAAGTCAAGAATCCCCTTCTCTAAAGATTGGCTTGAAATGATAATACTATTCTTGGTTCTTCAATAAGGTTTCCAATTCCTGAATTCTTTGCTCTTGAGCTTGCAGCCGCTCCTCTTGTTGTAAAGTGTAGAGGGTGAGTTCCTCTATTTTGGCAAGAAGGGTCTCTGTCATTTGTCCGAGCTCTACCCCTTGTTCCGTTTCCTCTGCTGGGGCAATGCCAGGCAAATGGCTATTATTGGCGATATATACGCGCAACTCAGAAAGCGGCATCAGAGGATAGTTAGATTCAAAAACATAATCTGCCCCTACGTTCTGAATTTTCACCTCCTCAGCGTGTATGGCCCCATTTACTGTAAGCTTGGCTGAAGGCTGCGAGGTGCCAATGCCAATGTTACCATCTCGGATAATTAAGCGATCCTCTCCTTCGTGCCATATGCCAAATCGGTTGTAGTCCTTCTCTGAGTGATAGACCCTAGCTTTGGCTGTTCCTTCATAATTAATGGTTAAGCCCCCTCCCTTTAACCCGCCAATATCTGCAATCCAATAAGCGTTGCCGTTCAATGCATTTAGCATGGCCTTCGCAGAGGTGGTACTTTCAATTTCTAAAGGATATAAAGGATTGGTGGTTCCAATGCCTACGTTATCTGAAGTGGTGGTGTTAGTGCTTCCAATATTTCCCCACTGGGCAAAAACTGTAAACGTAATCAGGGTAAGAGATATAGTACTGATTGTGAATTTTTTCATTTTCTAATTTTTTTCAAAAGTAATGTTCATTTACTGAATTTTCAATGATTTTAGGTTTTCAGGATATTCCCTTAGCTAGATATGGGATGATTTTTTTCTCCTTCGGAGTATAGATCTTCCTTTCTGCCAAAAGTGAGGCTATTGAGAATGTGGTCTTGAATAAAAAAGGGAGGTATGATGAATTCTTGTATTGTTCTCTGCAAGCATACAGTTCATCTCCATCCGCCGTTCTGCTGCCCCTACCGCTACGCCTACACCCCAACCCGCCCCTGCGGCAAGACAGC
>DMST01000510.1 GCA_003454975.1 Cytophagales bacterium
CCCAATGCCCACAAAGGCACCGGACCCACCAGCGGACGCTGATACATAAAGTTGGGGGCAATCTGTAGCTTACCAATGGTATAGGTAAAGCCCGCCAAGGCAATGTTTTTGTTACCTGATCCGCTGTCTTTCAATCGCCAGCCGGTAAACGTCTGAGTCAAATCAGCGCCACCGTTGGCCACCAAACCCTGGTGAGCAGCTTGGGCATAGGCGTTGAACTTACCCCCAGTGTAGGTAAACTTAATCTTACCACCCCAGGTATCGTCAAACTGTACTACGTCGGTCAGTACATCAGAATCTGCCTTGGTAGCACCTTGTACAAACTGGAACTCACGGCCTACCAGCGGCTGACCACCCCAGATACCGCCAATTTCTACGTCCAGGTTATCTAGTATTTCACGGCCCGCATAAAAGGTGGCGCGCCGTGTTCTAGGTTGCGGAATGGCAATGGAACTGATGGCCGAACCAGGCTCGTCCAAATCTTCGTGGAACATACCCGCGATGTCAAAACCTGCTACTTCCTTCTCATACTTCACCAGTACGGCAGGGTTGGCACCCCACCACAATTCAGGACCAAAGGCCACTTTCAAACCGTTAAGAGCACGCTTACCTTCAATCTCGAATCCGTTGGGCGCCAGACCGTTGTAGATATCGATGTTCGGCCCGTAGTTAGCTTCAGGATACAATCCAAAGAAGTCTCCTTCGTAGCCCCAGTGGTAGTGGCCCGTCCGGTAAAACCCAGTAAGCTTGAAGAACCGGTTGTCCCACTCGTAGTCTGCCTGATACACCTGAAAACGGTTAGGGTTGGTCAGAATGGGAAGTCCCTGTTGATTGACAACTACCTGCGGAGCCCCCCGATTTTCATAGAAAATCTCGTTGATGGGGTTAAGGGCTACATTACCAAGGATATTAAATACAACGTTGGCCCGTACACTCGCTTCGGGCTTGGCCTCGATACCGATGAAGTAAGACTCCATCCGGTCAAATCCTTGCTGATTGGGGTACACAGGGTTTTCCAGATCAGGGCTCTCTGGAGTCGTGGTAAGAGTACCACCAGTGAGAAACGTGGTAAAATTGGCACTGATCTGGCTAATGCGAATCTTACCGCCTCTCTCCCCCAGCAAAGACGCTTTGTCACCGCGGGCTTTGATCACGGCATCCATCAAGCGAATGTTTCTAAAGTGCTCGTCTACAGTCTGCAACGTTACCCCATCACCATAGGGATTGAGCTTGTGTGCTTCGGCAAGCGAGTAATATGCTGCCCGAGGATACAATTGATACAGGCCACGTGAGTCGGTCTGCCCTTTGGCACAGATACCAAACCATTCCTCGTTCATGTTATTTTCTCCCTCTACGAAGTCCCGCTCGTAACCGCCGTTGGGCCAAGAGGCATTGTTATCGTGCACATCCAGGTTCTTGGTCTGGCCAAACTTCCACCAGCCGTCGCTAAACTGGAAGGTAAAACCACCAATGGAGTTGCCCGCTTTGCCCAAGCCGGCTGCATTTTCATAAATCTCCTTCCAGTTGCCTACCATGTAGTAAGCCTGTGCTTCCTGGTCTTCCTGGCTTTCTACCGCATTGTAAGCATCCGCACCAAACTCAGTGAACATGATGGGCTTGCCGTATTCGCTTCTTACCCGCTGAAAGGCATCGCCAAAGCTTACCCCGCGATACATGTTGGTACCGAAAATGTCAAAGTCAGGGCACTCCTCCACAATGATGTCCATAAACAGCAGATCACCATTACAGATAGCAATGGGGTGTGAAGTAGATATTTGTTTCATTGCCGCCGCCGCTTCGTTGAAGAGCTGATACATAGCGCGCGCGCGGATGGTAGACTTCCGATCCTGCTCAGGAATGTCTTCCGTCTCGGCACCTTCCCAGAAAAGGCCGTAGTTATTTTCGTTGCCCAGCAAGAAAAGAAGTAGACCGGGTGTATCCTTATACTCCTCTACCAGTTCGGCGGTCTCTTTCAACAGTATTTCTCTTACCCGAGGGTCCGAATACTCGGTATTGGGATACCAAGCACCATCAAGGGTAAGGCCATACCGACCGAAGGCGTGGTTGAGCATAGTATATATACCATACTCCTCATAGATGTAGGTAATCCATTTGGAAGGAACGCCAGTATACATCCGTACTGAATTCACTCCCATGTTTACCAAGAAAGACATTTCGTAGTCCAAGGCGCCTTTAATCACCTCATCTGGTTGATTCCAAAGACTGTATGAGTAGTTGGTACCCACCGGAAAGTAATCCCAGTTCATACCGTTGATCATAAAGTCTTCACCATCAACCACCAGCTTCACGCCCCCCCGGTCATTCTCCACTTTCACCTGATTGCCTTGTGCGAAGGCGCAGGTAGCGGATACCGAGAAGACCAGTAGTAGCATTCTAATCTTCATCGTAATTGGTGTTTTAGTAGTGTCTTTAGAAAACATCACCTCATGCTTAGGTCAGATGGAGAGTGAGTACAGAGCCATTTCAAACGGTAGCATTCACTCTCCGAATATTTTCTTTGGTAATTCCAAGGTAGAGAGAGCCATTTCCAAATCATCAAAAAACACCCATACACGAACCATACAAATGAAAAATTCTCAGTTTATCCTGCTGCCTTTTCCGCTTTTCGCAAAGGATTATCTCAGTATTATGGCGATATGAGCAACTTTTCACAGAAGTAAGGCACATTCAAAAAAAATGGCCTGGAAAAGGGGGTAAATCGTTCAAAAACGGGGGTTGTATAGGTAATGTTGAGGTGGTTTGTAGGGGTGTTGAGGTGTGATGTAGAGTATAAGGCAATGTTATATTGAGATGAGCTTAACCAGAGGATGATTTATAGCACTTCGTTGGTAGCTATTTGCCAAGGAGAATACTAATCCGGCACAATTGAAAAATTGAAAATCTACCCAACTAGAAGATGTGGGTGGCAAGGGTGCAGCATCTCAGGTGAGTAGGTCTTGTTTCATAATCACGCTGATAGGTTCGATGGCATATGGGAGCTTCCTACTCTCTCAACACCTTCGATCGGCATATTGCTCCTGCTTTCCGTTAGTGGAAGAATAGCACAAACTCAAAACAATTACCCTGAACAACATTAATACCACAAAAGGATTTTTTGCTGATTAGAGCAAAAACAAACCCACCTTGTACTTTCCGGCTTTAACAATATGAAGGGTAGATGCCAGGATCAGAGAAGGATAAGAGAGTAGCGTGGAGTAGACTGTAGAAGACTGCCTCAGATATTAATGATATAGTTCGTGAGGTTATCGTCATTGGTGAGGTTGAGCTTTTTCCGTAGACGATAGCGCTTGATCTCTACGCTACGAGGCGAGATATTGAGCAAGGGCGCAATCTCCTTAGAAGACAGGTTGAGCCGGAGGTAGGCGCAAAGCTTCAGGTCATTGGGCGACAGGTTGGGGTGCAGTTCGTTGAGCTTCTTGAAAAACTCCGTATCGGCATTGTCAAAGGCCTCCTTAAACATCTCCCAGTTCCCTTGCTCATTCAGGTTCTCATCAATGATGCTCACCACCGGGGCCAGGTTTTTCTGGTTCTCGGCATGAATCAGCTGCTCTTTGATCTCTCGCAGGAGCTCATTCTTTTTTACCAGGTTAAGGGTAGAGGCTGCCAGCTCTTTGCTCTTGTCCTTAAACTCCTTCTGTAGTTGCTCATTCTTTACCCGAATGAGCTCTTTTTCTGATTGTATCTTGGTCAATTCCAGCTCACGCTGGTTGGCCAAAATGAGCTTCTGTTGTTGGTTGCGGTAGTACTTGCGATAGAGGCTGTGAATACCGAAAGAGATGGCAATAAACAGCACTACGTAGACCGCAATCATGAGTGTACTGAAGTACCAAGGGGGTGCAATACTAAACGAGTAGGTAGCTATATTTTCGGACAGCTTCCCTCCTATCTGTGAGCGCACATTGAAAGTGTAGTCACCCGGCGGTAGGTTCTCAAAGAAAACCGAGGATTCCGTAGTCCAGTCCGACCACACATCATAGAAGCCGGACAGTTGGTACTGGTAAGTAGGTGTGAAGAACTTATAGTACTCCGGGGTATAAAAATGGATGCGGAAGTTGTTCTCCTGATGAGTGAAATCACCAGCTACCGATTTGTCAATCAAATTTTGGGTAGCACTGTGATACTGATTGATCCCTTTGCTGATTTTGGAGAGGTTCACCTGAAAGTCTGCCACCTCTATTTCGCTCACATCCAATACAATGTATCCGGAACTAGTTCCCAAGATGTAGTCACCGTTCCGCCCCATGTCGATGATCGTTTCGTACTCTATCACGTCTTTGCGAACGTTCAAGGAGATGGGTACCCGCTTGAGACTGGGCTCGGCCGTGATGCTGGAGGTAACAAGCACAATTTCTTCTCGGGAAAACATCCAGAATTTGGAGTCGTCGTTCACCAAAGCCATTTTACCCGACACGTAATCCGCTTCGGTGTAAATGGTGCTGAGTGTAGAATTGCGTACGAAAGCCGACTGCTCGTCTTGGTAAGTATATACCCCATTCTTGCAGGCGTAGAGCACTTCGCCCTTGTACTTAGCCAAGCTGGAGTTGGTGCCCTTCAGCAGAGTATCTATGCTTACCTGTTCTACTTGGGTAAAAGCATCATCTACAGCCAAAGTGAATACGCCTTTGTATTCATGGTTCACGAACACCTTGCCCTCCCCCATTTCGAAGTGCCGGGAGGAGTTTTGGAATCCGGACAATTTGTTCCGAATGACCAGTCCGTCCGCTGCTGGCTCCAGTACATACAGCCCATCGTAGTTACCTTGCAGTAGATAGTCAGTACCTTCCAGGGCCTTGATATCCCAGGTGCCTTGCGGACCTCCCACGGGGATGGCCCGATTACCTCGAATGATCAACGTTCCGTTGTGATGTCCGCCAAAAAGCTCACCGCGCAGCACCTTAAGGCTCCACACCTGGCCCTTGGTTCCGGGAATCATCATGAAGGCATCCACACCCTCCATAGGCTTAAAAAAGAGGCCTTGGTTAGTACCTAGATACAAATTACCATCATGAATGGCCGCCGCATACACACTGCCGATCACCCCCACTTGATCCTCAAATTCTTTGAAGGGCGAAAACTGGTTGATGTAGCTTACCCCGTAGTCTAAGCCCAGCCAAAGGTTGTTGTCCTGATCTTCAAAAATAGCCAACACGGTATTGTTCGTCAGGCCATTGTTTTGGTTGATCTGGTATTCCCATTCCATGTTCTGGTTTAGGAAGATCATTCCGTTAGAGATGGTACCCAGGGCAAAAGACCCTTCTTCTAATTGAAGGGCACTATAAACCGTGTATCCGGCCAGAAGGCTATTTACATCTTCCAGAGGCTCTACCTCTCCCTGCCGATACTGAAAAAATCCGTTGTTGCGGGTGAGCAACGTGATGCCATCACCGGAAGCGAAAATATTGACTAACTCGTCCGTCTGAAAGATGCCATCAGCTAACAACAATCGGGTTCGGCCATCTTCTATTACAAACACCCCTTGATTAATGCGCTGGAAATAGATGCGGTCATCGACCTCAAACATCTTGACGATGGTCTCGTCTGACTCAATGATATTAAAACTGCCTCCAGACTGATTGTAGATGTATATCCGGCTGAGGGACTGGAAGATGATATTGTCCCCAATACCGACGATATTCCAGAACTCCTCATCTTCCAGCAGAGGTTCCTTAAGTTGAGCGGAGAGGGAAGTATAGGAAAGGACTCCTTCAACGCCTGGTTGCCAATAACCAAATTCGCGGTAGCACCCAGTAAAAATCTTATCCTCAATCACCCGCACGGAACGCACAATGGTCTCATTGGGCGAGGGATATAAGGTCCAGGCTGCTCCGTTAAACTCAAGCAGTCCCAGATTATTCGCCACATACATGAGCTTTTCGGGGGTTTGGTCCATCCCCCAGTTCTGATTCCCCCCTTTGTAGTCAAGCGGCGTAAAGTTCTGAACAGGAGGGAGTTCTTGCGCCACCACTACACCAAAGGGCAGCAATAGAAACCAGCAAAACACCGTGCGCAAAACGTTAGTCCTCATAGTATGGTCCACCAAGGCATCCAATATACAGTAATTCGCCACTTGTTGTACCGCTTTGGGTAGTTTGTCAACCCACCAAAACCACTCCTTGTTTTCACAAAAACCGTTTCTTACCACAAAACTGGTGCTCCTCTATATAGCCTTTGTTGAGGTGAGTCATCTGGCATGTATAGGTAAAGGTAGTACCTGCGCTGTCCGAATTTGACATAGATCAAATGATCTCAACCCATACCACAAGAGCTTTGCTGCAAACTCTACGGTATGAAGAAACTCCATTACATCAGCGGAATTTTGCTGGCGCTTTTTTCGGCTGCTCACCTATTCAATCACCTCTGTAGCATGGCAGGGCCAGAAAGTCACATCACTTTAATGAATAACCTGCGTAAGGTGTACCGCAACCCCGTTATAGAAACTCTACTCTTGTTGGCTGTGGGGGTACAAATCATGAGTGGTCTCCAACTATTCCGCAAGCAGCGGAAGGCAACCCTAAGCCCTTTCCAGAAACTTCAAGTTTGGTCAGGGCTGTACTTAGCAATGTTCCTACTTGTACACGTGGGGGCAGTTCTGGCAGGTCGTTTGGTGTTCCAGCTAGATACCAACGTGTACTTCGCAGCGGTGGGCATGAACACGTTTCCTTTCAACCTCTTCTTCCTACCCTACTACACTTTGGCGATACTTGCCATCTTTTGCCACCTGGCAGCGGTACATGCTCAAAAGATGAAACGAACTTTGCTTGGGCTATCCCCAATCCGGCAAGGCCAGTTGATGGTAGTCCTGGGAGGCCTAATGGCAGGTTGCATCCTCTACGGCTTTACCGGAGGCTTTCAAGGAATGGAAACGCCTACGGAGTATGGAGTCATGGTGGGGAAATGATGCCATATTCGGAGGCTACTAGACAAAGATTAGGTAACTACTAAAAAGTAGGATATGTTGAGTTATCGTTCTAGCCCCCACCCTATATGCCACTCAAATTCCTACTTCCCGTTTTCGTTGTAGCCGGTCTTTCATGTTCTGATACATCCACCACCAACACGTTCAACATGGAGAAGGACCTGTTGCTGGTGCAGTACGATTGCAAAACTGACGTTGACGATTTGCATTCGGTAGCGGCCTTTCGCTCCCTACTAGCCCACCCAGCATACCAAAATCTCAACTACCACGCTGTAGCCGGTACCTACGGCACCCAAGATGGATTGTATGTACCGCCCAACGCGCTGTTGGCACTGGCTTTTGATACCGAGTGGTCGGATGCGCATGCGGAACGTGAGGAAGCGGTAGACTATGTAATGGAACGGGCGCTGGCCCTGCTACGTGCCGGAGGAGACGTCTGGATTGCGGAAGCAGGACAATCTGATTTTTCAGCCGCGGTAGTGCGGATCATTCAGGCGAAGGCACCGGGGATCGACACCAAGGAGCGTGTTCACGTCGTTCAGCATTCCGACTGGAACGAGCAGGTGACCACCCCGGAAGATCTACAGTTTGTGCAGCAGCAAACAGACTACCACAAGATACCAGACGGCAATGCGGTAGGCAACGGTACCCCAGGCTTTCGCGATCCCGAGTTTACGGGATGGCAGGAATACATGCCGGACGAAGGCTTAGCAGAGGTGTGGCAGCTAGCCATTGACTTGGGCAATCAGTACAATGGTAAGGATGGACGCTACAACAACGAAGCCGTGGCCGCCGGTGGGCTCGACTTCTCCGACTTTGCTGAGGTCTGTTGGATTCTGGGGATTGAGCTTGAGGATACGCGGGGCTTCTTCGAAACCTTCGGCAGGTAGCCTAGCCCTCCCCTAGCCTGCGCAGCAGCTCTTCACGGTATACCTGGCCAATTGGGATTTCGTGGCCTTCTATGAATACACGGTTGCCCGACACGTGTTGGATCTGTTTGACCTGAATGAGGTAAGATTTATGAATCCTTGCAAAATCATCGGCTGGTAATTTCTCTTGCAGGGCACTGAGTTTTTCCAATACCATCAAGGGTTTTTCACTTTTCGTGAACACCTTGACGTAATTGCCACTGCCTTGAAAGAAGAGTAAATCTTCAAAATTGAATTTATAAATCTTCTTATCGGCTTTGAAGAATATAAAATCATGCTCTTGCGCTTTCGGGGCTTCAGCTACCAGCTCTTTTCCTTGGGCCTGAGGAATCAAGATTTTGTTCACCGCCTTCATAAATCGCTCAAAGGTGATGGGTTTGAGCAAATAGTCAGTCACTCCGTATTCATAGCTTTCCGCCCCAAACTCAGAATATGCCGTCGTAAGAATCACCTGCGGTTTTCGATCCAGAGTTTTAAGCATATCCAGCCCGGTGAGTGAGGGCATTTGGATATCCAAAAACATAATATCAATCGGCTGCTCGTGTAGGATGTTCAAGGCCTGGAAAGCATCCCCACTCATGGCCACTACTTCCAACCGGTCCACTTTCTCGATGTAGGAAGCAATCAGGTCGCGGGCAATGGGCTCATCGTCCACAATGAGGCACTTGAGTTTCATACCGGAAAGTTTAATCGGATTTTATACTGTGTATCGGTTTCTTCAGTTTCCAGAATGTAGTCTTTAGAAAACAGAATATCCAGCCGCTTTCTCAGGTTAGAAAGTCCCATTCCGCTGTCTGTGGATTGTGTTCGGGTCTCAGGACTTACCGAGTTTATACTCTCAAAGAAGACGTCCTTACCTTGCACCGACAGGAGCAAGCGGATCTCAGGCTTCGCAATGTGGGGCCCCTGACCGTGCTTGAAGGCATTCTCTACCAACACCACCAGCAGCATGGGCGCAATGGGTGCGCTATCTTCGGCCACCTCGTGCGTAAACCGAATATCGGCTTGCTCAAACTGTCGGATACCCTGTAGCGCCAAGTAATTCTGTAGGTACTTTACTTCCTGCACCACGGGTACCGTAGTCTCCTTGCCTTCGTAGATGGTGTACCGCATCAGGTCCGAAAGCTTTAGGATGACCTCTGGGGTCTCCTCGGCTTGCTCCAGGGCCAGGGCATACAGGTTGTTCAGAGTGTTGAAGAAGAAGTGAGGGCTTAGCTGGCTTTTGAGCAAGCTTAGCTCACGCTGGAGTTTCTCGTTTTCCAGCTGCCGGATGTGGGTAAGCTGGATGAGCCAACGGTAAGACAGGTGCAGGAATATGGCCAGGATAGTCACAAAGGCAATGACCGCAATGGCCGACCCGGCGCTGCGGGGCTCGTAGGGCTCGCCGAACCAGTGGTGGTCGGTATACGGCTCTAATCGGCTGATAATAAAGCCCCAGATGACGAGGGTTTGCGTGAGGACCCCAACAAAGCCATAGAACCGCTTGCGCTCCAAAAACCAGGGAATTAGGCCGTAGATGGTGAAATAGACCGGAGGTAAGAGGAAAAGCACCACCCCGGTCTTAAGCTGCAGGTAGATGTACCTCCAGGAAACGGAGGGGTCCTGGGCATCATCGGTGGTATAGAAAACCATCGTGAGCAGGCCTATCACCAGAAGCCAAGCGACAGCATGGCGCAGCCAAACGGGAATGCGGGAGAGCGTAGATTCCAAAAAAATAATCGTTAGTTGTTAATTATTAGTGCCGAGCGCAATTTATCCTAGTCCCGGGAGGGATTTAAGGTAAGTTAAGGAACCCGGCGAAGCTACTTTTTTAAACCAACGCGGCTCCTGGCTAAGCAAATGGTGCGTAGCGCTATACGGAGGCGGTTGAGTGTGATTCGGCATGTGTCTGTACCCTTGCAGTAGGGGTTGGTGCAAGTTTTTTGAGGCAGTGTAAGTGAGTGGCTAACTCGGTGGTCCATTCAACACTGACATCATGCAAAAGCAACTTCAACATCCCGTAGTTCGGGTGATCCTCAGTATCCTAATTTTAGTGGGAGGCATTGGTTTGATCAAAAGCCTGATCACGAAACCCTTCTTTTTGTGGGCTATGCCCACGGAGCCTGCTGCCATGCTCGTCACTGCGCTTACGTCCTGTGCCCTACTCTTGGTACTGTATAATTTGATTCTCAAATACTATTGGAAGCGCCAGCCCTGGGAAGAGTTCCGGTTGCGTTCAGGCATTGCCCAAGGGCTGGGAGGCCTCGCCTTGGGTTTTGGTATTTTGTCGGTGGTGCTGCTCATCCTGGGCGCTGCCGGGTACTTTGGAATCACCGGGCGGGAAGCCTGGATGAATTTTCTGCCGGGTGCCGCGGTCGTACTGGGAGGGGTGATCATGGAGGAGCTGATTTTTCGGGGCATTCTTTTTTACCAGCTAGAGAAGTGGCGGGGTACTTGGGCGGCCGTCATTATTTCGGCCATCCTGTTTCAGCTGCCCCACTTCGGCAACCCTGGTGAGGACGTACTGCCTGCGCTGGGTGGGTTCCTCTTTGGCATCGCTCACGCACTCATGTACGTCGTTACTCGTCAGCTGTGGCTACCCATCGCCTTCCATTTCGGGTGGAATATCGTGATGCCCGCGTTTGGCATTACCCTCTCGGGCGTAGAGGGATTCGGGTCGCTGTTTACTAGCTACCGGGAGGGACCTGTCCTGCTGACGGGTAGTGGTTTCGGACTAGAGGATTCCGTGCTTTCGCTGCTTCTTCTACTGCTCTTTAGTGGGGTGCTGGCGTGGATGTGGCAGAGGCAACGGAGGGTTACGTTGGGGAATTAGGTTCCCATGCTTAGCTCGGCGCGGATGAAGCACTCAAATGAGAGGTTGGGTCGGATCATTAACCAAACATATCCGACCTGAACCGAAAAACTAGATCATATGAAAACACATTAGTCTTTTGGTTGTCTGAATTAAATTTTGGGTGGTGTATTTTTAACTATGTAAGCCATACTTTTTCGGATCTGCATAATCTGAGGATGTTTTTCGCTCAGACCAGCAATGGCAATCTGGAGTGCTTCCGTATTTGTGCTTATCGCTAAAACTTCTTCTTTAAGGTACCAATACGTTAGGGCTAGTTTATTTAATGTATAAGAAAGCGTAGGATGATCTTTTCCTAAGCTTTCTCTTTCAATAGTCTTGGCGCTTTCTAGTAGATCCCTAGCTTCTGAAAAGTTACCTGTTTTCATAAAGGTGCTGGCTAAATTATACTTTCTATTCGCTACCTTTTGATGTATAGGTCCATAATTTTTAACATCAGATTGTAGGGCTAACTGATAAAGATTTATGGCCCGATCATATTCCCCTAAATCTCTGTACACGTTAGCAAGATTCGATCTTCTTAGGGCTATTTTTGGATGATCCATTGGCAGTATTTCTTCCGAGATTCGTAAAGCTTCTTCAAGCATTTCTTTGGCTTTTTGGTTATCCCCAAGATTTCGATAAATATTACCAAGATTGCCTTTTCGAGTGGCAATGGTTAAATCAATAGGCCCAACCATAGTTACTTCAGGGGCTAAAGCCTCTTCTAATAAACGTCTGGCTTTTTCGTATTCCCCGTTTTTATTGTAGAGAATGGCTAGGTTAGATTTGTTGGTGGCAATATCGAAATGAGTTTCCTCAAATAGCTTTAGATTACTCTCCAGAGCCAATTCTAATAAAGAAATAGCCTGTTCATACCTACCCAAATCCGAATACAGACTGCTTAATTGTTCTTGACATCTAGTGATCTTAGGATGAGCTTGCTCAAAACATTCTATAAATATATCTAGGGCTTTCAAATACATCGATTCTGAAATGTCATACTGACCTAGATCACGGTATGACTTTGCCAAATTCATTTGAATATCTCCTAAACTTGGATGTCCAAGTTGGAATACCCGTAGGGCATTTTCTTCTGCCTCGATGAGCAAATTTTTTGCCACCTGAATATTTCCAAGGGAAATATAAGCATTGGCTAAATCTGACTGTCTTATAGAAAATTGGGGATGATTCTGACGACGGTTATCAATTTCTATGGATAGTGCCTTCTCATATTGTTTTACCGCTAAATCAAATTGTTGATTTTTTAGGTATGCATATCCGAGATTTCCGTACAATTTGGCTTTACTAATTGGGTTAAGATTTTTAAATCTGAGGTCGTTTAAGGACCTTTTATAAAGATCAATCGCTTTAGTAGGTTTACTTTGTATAACATAAAGGCCTCCTATTCTTGAAACCAGTATAGCCAAGCCGTCTAGGTCATTCCCATGAAATTTTTCTAACTGATTAAAGCCTTCTTTATAGTATTCTTCTGCCAACTTATAATTCCCTAGTTCTTGGTGAATGACACCTGACTTTTCGAGTAAGTGAGTGAGATTTTCTTGGCTTTTTATAAAAATAGAGATAAATGAATCCCCGTATGTCAACCAGTTTCTAAAGGAAACAGGGTTGTCATAATCCTCATTAAAAGTAAGAAGGTCGACAAGCGCGTTTTGTACGTGTGATAGGTTGGCGTGTAATCTAGTTGAGTTCTCTACAATACTTTGTTGCATCATTCTATGCATTTTATATGCATCCTGAACGCTGGATTGCAACCAACCTTTATTTACTAAAGAGGTAGTCAAAGCACCTACATCATAATTCAATAAGTGGGAGGGCCCTTTTAATAAATAGGAAAGAGTTTGAAAAGGATGATAGTCAGGGGGTAAGCAAGCGAATACTTGAAGTAGCCATACTTCAGCCTTAGTCATACCTTGTACTTCAAATAATCTTTTCAGGGATTCGAATACATTTTTAATTTTCTCCTTCTGGTTATTGGTTCGGTTACCTATCTGCCTGCCTTGGGACATGGCATCTAGTAGCACCGTTAGTGTTATCCCTGCCTCTTTGGCTGCTAATCCAAGTGTCCTGACCGTCAGGGTGTGATATTCTACCGTCCTGACTAACTTTTTTACTTCTTCACGTTGGTTTTTATTTAATTTTTTCTGCCAATCATTACCCAACCAACAAAAGGCAAACATGGATATAGCATCATCTTCTTGCAATAAATCAAGATAGTGAGGAGTGTAATTTCCCTTTATCTCCTCGCGACTAGTTACTAATACATGCCAGTCAGGTGCCTGAGGAAGAACATCTTGATAGTTTTCCAGTGCTTGGGTGGCATTATCTAGAACTAACAATCTCGGCTTAGGTACCTTATCAAGAACCTGGAACACCTGCTTGAGTAAGATTTTGGGCTTCAGTCCTTCGAGTCGTATGCCCAAATTCTCTAGTAGTTGAGCTTCTTTGGTCACCACCTGCTCTAAAGGTTTATCAGCAGTTAGCCAAACAACGTGCTTGTATTCTTCCCAGTATTGGAAAGTGTAGGCCATGGCTAGGGAAGTTTTCCCCACGCCCCCTATTCCATTGACCACTAGCATTCGCTTTTCTGTTTCTAGTCCTACCCGGAGTTTGACCAGGGCCGATTCACGGCCTACCAAATCAAGCGGATTGAGACGAGGTATTGTCCCTGTGAGTCCTCGTGGCAATTCTTTGAACGAAGGGAGATGCGTCTCTTGAGGCAAAATATTTCGTTGCTTTACTTGTTGAATCCAGAGTTGCTTAAGTTCACGCACCCGATCAGGAGGATAATTTTGGGTGAGCCCTTTTTCCTTATGTACTTTGTCATGGCAATTTGGACATAAAAAAGCCAAGTTCTCATAGCTATTGTCTTGACTCTCAGCCCAAGGCACAATATGGTGAATCGTTCCCCCAGCGTAGGGGTTTTGGCAAATACAACAGGTATTAGCCTGGTCATGGATGATCTGGATTTTTATAGCTTCGGGAATGGGGGGACGAGACTGGGCCATTCTATTAGATTTCTCTTGAAAATAAGGGAAATTTCAGAAAGACAGAATTAGACTAATTGTACCGTACAGTCTTTTGAAGATGGGAAGTATATCCTCCTTTGGATAAAATAGTATAGAGTGATTGCTTGTTCAGTTTAGGTTCAGTTCAAATTGATAGGATTGCCTTTGGTAATTATCCCGGTTATGAATTCCTTTTGACTGGTTTGAAGACGATCAGGTGATATTAGTTATGAAGAGAGGGTTGAAACCACCAACGGCCCCTCCTTGGGTAAGGAAGGGCGTTTTGGTATCGGGTGTTGGAAACTAAGGACGAGCGCGAGCCGTCACGAGTATGTTCTTCCTTGTTTTCTACGAAAGCCTGGAGGTTTTCTTCGCTATTTGTCCCCAGCCGGAAGCCTGCGACAAATGTGTTAGGCCTCCACGTCCTCAGTCTGCCTTCTGCCCCACTGGGGCTGGTGGGTAGGTTCAGGTTTTTTGCGACGAAGCTCTTCGCGCAAGTTACCGTAGTTGAGGGGCTGAAAACGGTCGAGCCATTCCTTTACGGGGTTTTTGGTGCGGATCAGCTTGGCGCCCATCTCGCGCAGCATGTCCTCGGCAAACTGAAAGCCTACTGGCGAAATGCAGGTGTTTTTGTTGCTGATACCCACGGTCTTCTTGAAGAAGGCTTCCATCTCTTGAATTTGAGCCCGTTGGCCTTCTTGGTCAGGCAGCGGCATGTAACCAAATAGGTGTTCGGCCAGCCAGCGCGCACTGATCTCGGCATTGTAGGCGCTGGTGATGGAGCTGGTGTAGCCAATGAAAGCCAGGTCAGGCACTTCAACCGGTAAAGTGTGGCGGTAGAGCTGGTAGTTGCCCGTTCTGCCTTCCAGCCTCTGAACCACATCCTCAGGGAAGTAGGTAAGCTCTTGGGTGAAGCCGGTACCAAAGATCACCACGTCCGCCTCGATAGCCTCACCGGTGCTTAGCTCTACCCCATTCGGCAAGAAGGTCTGTATCTTACCCTGCTTGTTGATGAGCTTGCCTGCAGCAATTTGGTCGTAAAAGCCTTCCGGAGCCAGTCCGGTTACGCAGTTGAGGGTAGACTCTACCGGCTCCTGCGGCACCATGCCCAACTTGTCCAGGCCAAACTGCTTGGTGAACGTCTTTTCCACCATGCGCCAGTTCTTCTTGGGGATCCCCAACTTGTGCAGGATGCGCTCCACGCGGAACTGCCTTGGGTAAGGGGACATGCCGGCCATAAACCTACTGATGACGAAATACTCAATGTGAATCTTGTTGTTGACCCGGCGGGCTACTTTCCAGCGAGGTTTTCGGTAGACGATGGTGGGCGGATGTGTAGCGTTTCGGGATAGGTAATCCGCCACATCTGTAGCCGACTTGCCAAACCCTACGACGACGACCTTTTTGTCCTTGAGCGTATGCCAGTCCGGCAATGTGCTGGTGTGGTATACCTTCCCGGTAAAGGCCTCTTGGTGTGGTACCTGGGGCAGCATGGGACTGCTATAGGTGCCCGCCGCAGAGATAAGATAGTCTACCTCAAATTGTTCCTGAGTACCTGACTGGTCCGTGACGGTGAGGTGCCAACCCCCATTGGGCAGGGGCTCTGCCATATCTACGGCAGTATTGAATCGAATGAATTCACGCAGTCCGTTTTTGTCGGTATAGCCGTTGAGGTATTCCCGCATCTGTTCGGCGGTAGGCCACTCGTCAAAGTGGTTGGGCATAGGGTAATCACTGAACGCATACGTGCGCTTGGAGTTCTGGGTAGTCAGCCCGGGATAGGTGCGGGTGTCGGCCCATACGCCACCTACCTGATTTTCTTTTTCGAAGAGAAGAACGGAAGCCCCGTATTCTCGTAAGGTTTTGGCGGTAACTAAGCCACTGATACCGGCTCCAATGATGGCAAACTGCATAGCGATTGTGTTTGAGAAGTTTAGATCGTGATAGGGCAAAGAACGCAGGAAAACAGGGGTTGGGAGGGCGCAGTGATTCCAATTTGAGAATTGGGGGACTGAACGCCTCAAATTGTGATGAAGGGTATGGAAAATAGATGGCTTAAACGAAAGCCCGTAAATAGACGTTATCAACCTACGAGCCTTTTTCTTGCGCCAAATCATCAGAAATGGCATTTTGCAAGTCGTTTGGCTCGAAAAATGCTAGAGTGAATGAGCACCCGGGCAAAAGATTTCCTGGGAATATTGAGAACTAAGGTTGAACAAAAAGCCTTAGCTTTATAGAAGATTAACTAAACCGCATGCTGTACTATAAGACCTACAAACGTAATCCAGAAGACCCTTGGGTGGTTTTTATCCACGGGGCAGGGGGGAGTTCGTCTATTTGGTATAAGCAATTGCGGGCTTTCAAGGAGGAATTCAATATCCTGCTGGTGGACCTTCGCGGCCACGGGCGTTCCCAAGATTTCATTGAAAAGCACATTACTGAGGACTATACGTTCGAAGACATTGCGCGGGATGTGATTGATGTGTTGGACGATGCCAAGATTGAGAAGGCCAATTTTGTAGGGATCAGTCTAGGGTCAATTGTTTGCCGTACCATTGGTGAGATAGATGCTAGCCGGGTAGAGAGTATGGTGCTAGGTGGAGCGGTAGTACGCTTCAGCTTCCGGCATAAGTTTTTTGTAGCCTTGGGGCATGCCACCAAGCGCATTTTGCCCTTTATTTTCCTGTATAAGCTATTTGCCTGGATCATCATGCCCCGGCGTAACCATACGGAGAGCCGTTTGCTGTTTGTGCGCGAGGCCAAACGCCTGGCACGCAAGGAGTTTTTGCGCTGGTGGAAGCTCACCCACGATGTGAATCCGTTGCTACGCTATTTCAAAGAAAAAGAACTACCCATACCCACACTTTATGTAATGGGAGCGGAAGACCATATGTTCTTGAGCCCGGTGAAAAAGCTGGTGCGTGAGCATACCTTCTCTCGCCTACAAGTAGTAGAGTCTTGTGGCCACGTGGTGAACGTTGAGCAGCCAGAATCCTTCAATCGGATCTCGATAGACTTCCTTCAGAACGGGAGATTCGCCATTAGCTAAGGATCCATCCTCCTCCTTTCTCCCATTTTTCGCCGTATTTAGAGGCTCAGCCTTCCCTCGTCCAACATCTGTATTGGAATGTGGGTTCTTTGCGTAACTTATCCCCATTACACTTAACCAAAGAACCCTATGAGATTTAGGATTTATTGGCTGCTATTAGGATGTCTCTACTTAAGCTGCCAAACTACGGCTTCAGTCCCCTCTACCACACAGGAAGTACAAGACCGTACCATCACCGCCAAGGTGAAAGGCTTTAGCAAATACGAAGGATATTTTGATTATTACTGGGACGCCAAAGCAGGTAAAATCTGGCTGGAAATCGCCCGCCTCGATGAGGAATTTTTGTACGTAAACTCCCTTCCTGCAGGGGTTGGCTCCAACGATATTGGGCTGGACCGTGGGCAGTTGGGCGATGAGCGGATCGTGAAGTTTGTGCGGGTAGGCCCCAAGGTTTTGCTGGTGCAACCCAACTATGACTACCGGGCTTATACGGACAATATGGACGAGGTGAAGGCCGTAGAAGATGCCTTTGCCATGGCCGTGCAGGAGGGTTTCAAAGTGGAAGCTGAAGAAGACGGCCGGGTGCTGGTAGACATCACCAACTTTCTTCTTAGAGACGCGCACGGAGTTATTGGTACCCTGAAACGAACCAAACAAGGCAGCTACAAGCTAAGTAAGGAACGGTCGGCCATCTACCTGGATCGCACCAAGAACTTCCCTAAGAATTCTGAATTTGAGGCGACCATCACCTTTACGGGGCAACCGGCTGGCTCTTACATCCGGTCCGTTGCGGCCGACCCCCAGACGGTAACCGTGCGCATGCACCATAGCTTTATCCAGCTACCGGATGATGACTACAAACCTCGGGAGTTCGACCCGCGGGGCGGTTATTTCGGCATCAGCTATTATGATTATGCTACCCCCATTGGGCAGCCCATCCAGAAGCGGTACATCGCGCGGCACCGGCTAGAGAAGAAGAACCCCGGCGCTGCTATGAGCGAGGCGGTAGAGCCCATCGTGTATTACCTGGATCGGGGTACGCCCGAGCCGGTGCGTTCGGCGCTGCTGGACGGTGCCCGCTG
>DMST01000312.1 GCA_003454975.1 Cytophagales bacterium
CACCTTACGCTGCTGAAAAGCCGCTACCTGCCGGAAATCTCGCGGGCGGGTCACCGACACCAAAGGGTGTTGAGGGCTGGACATGCCTAGCAGGCGGTGGGCTTGGCTTATGGTACTTATCGTTAAGGCCTCTTCCATAGCAAGTAGGGGAATGGGGGCAACAGGCCGCCCCTTTCAGAGGCGTAGCCTGTAGCCACTCAGTATACTTATTTTTCGTCAGTTTCGGCAAGTGCTTCTATCACCAGCTCGGCAAAGAGAGCACTGCTGTGCTGCTGCTGTCCGGTGATCAGGCGGCCATCCCGGATGGCAAAGGGCGCTAGCGGATCAGCGTGTTCGTAGTTCGTATTGGGGTTCTTCCGGGCCTCCTCCTCTATCGTGTAGTCATTCAACTTGAAACCCGCCGCCTCGTTGTTCATCGCCTCTTCGGCATCGCAGTAGCCCGTCCAGGTTTTGCCATCGGCCAGCATCGTACCGTCACTCAAGCGTGTCCACAGCAGCAAGCTGGTACCGTGGCAGATCAGGCCCACTACCTTCTCCTGCTCATAAAAGTCAGCAATCAGTTGGTGCAAGCTCTCATCATCTTTGAAAGTAACCAGAGGACCACCGCCTCCCGCTACACAGACCGCATCGTAGGAACTCACGTCCACATCAGCTATAGGTAAAGTGTTTTCCAACAGCGTACCAAAGGTGGCATGCCGGCGAAAGCCCATCGTAATCAGGTCATTCGGATACAGCGTATAGGCATTCTCTGGGTCCGAAAAGCCGTCAAACTCCACCTTACCTCCTTGGGGCGAGGCTACCTCTACCTCGTATCCGGCATGAATAAATTCAAAGAAGGGGCGTGTTAGCTCCTCAGCGAAGAACCCCACGGGTAAGCCCTTCAGCTCGGCCGGGTTCGATACTATGTACAGGACCTTCTTTTTGGGGTGTTGGTACACGCCGCTCCGGCGAATCACTCCATCTTCCGAAGTAGTAGTGCTCGTTTGGCCCACCGCGGGTGCGCTCAGCAGTAAAAGGGTGCCGAATAGCCACCCCATCATCAATTTCGTCTTCATATTCCTTTTGCGTAGGTTTTTGTATAGAGTGTCCTCGGGGCAATGCACTTATGCCCGGAAGACGAAACAAAAGTATCGGGAGGCGGACCGGGCTATTAAAGGATATCCTGGAAAGACTAAACAAAATCGGAGGCGGCAGGGCTTCTGAATAGGCTGCGTACCAAGAAAACCTCTTGTGCACCCCGAGACTGGGAGGTTAAGCCAACCCATCGGCCTGAAAACTAGAGGCAAGAATAAGATTAGGGCGTAACCCTGCACCATCGCCCGTTACCGCGGTCTTTGGATTTAGGGCCGGGCCGGGCGGCGATCCGCTACAGGCACTCGCCCGGGGCGGGCAACCTGCCTCCCAAAGATCCCATAACCTGTAGATTAAAGAAAGACACTCCGCAACCACCCGGTTAAGCAGTACTTTTCTGTTCCTCCACCTGCTCACGGATCCGGTCGTATTCCTCCCGGCCTTTTTCCGTCAGATAAGGCAACAGCATATACCAGGTCATATCCACCAAATCCATAGGGGATTCAAAAAGATCGCCCGAGGTAAAGATGGTGCTTTGGGTGTTCCAAAAAGCCCCTACCATCCACACGTTGTGAGTCAAAAAGTCGTAGTTAATTCCGTTTTGCTCCGGGAGCATGAGGCCGCTAGCCACAAAGTTTTCAAACAGTGCCTTCACCTGCTTCAGGCACATCAAGTTGGTAGCCTCATATACCTTTTTCACCTCCGGGTAGGTGCGCAGAATGTATACCAAATCGTGAAAGAAGAAGCTATGCTGGGCCATAAAATCGCGAAAGCGCACCATCATCTGTCTGAAATCTTCCAGCGTCAACGTGCCCTCTAGTGGAATAAAGTCACATGTTTCTGGATTGATACGCGCGTAAACCTCCTGGACCAAATTCGCTTTGGTCTTGAAGTGGTACGTCAGGTTACCGGTGCTGATATCCAGTGCCGCCGCTATTTGGTTAGGGGACACCATAGCGATTCCCCTCTCCTGAAAAAGCTCAACCGCCTTGTTAAGAATCCTTTCTTTTAGCTTCATTTCAAAAATTAGCACTTGAGTACTAAATTAGCTGAATACTAGTAAATACCTACCATTCGGGTCCCAAAACAAAACCTATATATGAACACACGACTAACCCCCATTGCAATCCGCTCTTTGCTGTTCTTCCTCACCCTGGTGGGTGGGCTCATGGCCTGTCAAGCCATCGAGAACCGCCAACGTGAACCTATTTTGTCTGACCAAGTACCGGAAGTAGAGCAGACCCGCGAGGTAAAAATCCTCACCGTATTTTTTGGCCTGGACAATGCCCTGCCCCCGCGCGCCCGCGCCATGTACAAAAATGCCGCCGGCCAGGACGGTATGCCCATCGTATTCTCGCACGAAGTAGACCCCGAAACGTTGGACGGGACAGACTTTGAGGTGACTACCCAAGACGGCACCAAGCACGTGGTAGAGTTTGCCACCCTGCTGCCCGCTGAGGAGGAATTTGAGCTCAGAACCGCCTTACTGATTGGCGAATACGGTAACTACCCAGACAATCCTCCGGTATCGCTGGAGGTGATCGACGACCTGATAACCCGCACCGGGGTCAACTACAAAGGCAAAACCCAATCGGTCATTGACCTGCCTTCGGGGCCCATTTTCAGCTACGCGGAATACTTTACGCTAGACGATGACTACCCCTACCTGGCGGAGGGGAACGGCTGCGACTGCCCCAAAGAAGGCACCACTCAGGTGGTGAAAGCGGTTTGGTCTGGTGGCGTACGCGCCCTCAACGGTGAGGAGCTAGGCGAAGCGGAACGGGAGGACTTCACTGTAACGCTGGTACAGGGTACGGATACCCTCCAAGTGGTGCCCTACATGCTGGCCGACCTGGGGGACGGCGACAACAACACGGACCTCTGCCTAAAAGAAGCAGGCACGCCCATCTACGTACAGGCCAATGCCAACATCGCCATCGATCCCCGCGACGATCCCAACCCCGCTACGGGCATCGCCGTCGTGAGCCGTTGGTAAACATCCTTTGTACCCTTCGAGTCCCGACCTGCCGTCGCCTCAGGGTACAAAGAGCTCTCCGGCTTACGGAGCAAAAACAGAAGGAACTTTGTTTTAAACCCAACGCACCCGCATCCCCACATGCGGGCGCATTCTTTTTTTCCTTCCCTTAATTCTGGTGACTAGTTTCTGCGATAGGAGAATAACCTCTTGAATTCATAGCAATCGAGTCTGGATTATGGGGCAAGGATAATGTATGTTGTGAAACGTACTAACCCTACTCTGTTTACCATGGCAACAGAACAAAATACCCCCGAATCCCTAGAAGCCGCCCTGGAGCGCATTGCCGAGCTAGAAAATGCCGCACAAGATCAGGAAGCGGATCGCCAGATTAAGCGGCGGGGCGATTGGCTCTCGTTTGTGGGGCCGATCCTAATAGCCTTGGTTGCGATTGTTCAGGTGGTAATTACACAAAAGTTTCAAGCAGCAACCAATACGTTTTCCGATGAGCTAGAACGAATAAAGGTCGAGCAAAACCAATTAGCCAAGGAGACCAAGCTAGCTCAAGACATGTTTGATAACATTCTAGACGTAGATGAGTCCACCTCAAACCTCGCCTTGGCCATTGTAGCACATAATAATCCTAAACTTGCTGTTAAGCTACGATCGGTAGTGGCGGCTGATTCTGCCTTGCGTGATAAGTTTGCCAACAATAATTCGGAGCGGTTAACGCAATTGCTTTCTTATATTAATCATCTGGTACATCCTGCTAAACAAACCCGGTGGGATGCAGCTGAAACTTTACTTCAGTTTCGTGACATGCCCGAGTTGCCCGAGCAGCTGCTGAAATTTGGTATGGGTACCCCGGAAGAGGGCGAAGGAAAAACCTATGGGATACCCCTGCGGCAGTACAATGTACTGGTGGTGTTGGAAGATTTAGCCAAGCTAAAAACCTCCACCTTGAAAAAGTCAGAAAAAATCGATGAATTTCTAAATGACCTTCCTACGGACGAGGGTCGTGTTAGGGAAGCCATCGAGACAATTAATAATTTTTCCTCTCCAGAGTACCCTACGTAAGCCCCTCGCAAAAGCCCACTCTAGCAAGGGCAGCCGCAACTCTTCCAGAGGGGTGAGCTTTTTTGGGGGATACAGAGCCTCTCCAGCGTTCCTTTTGCCCCGACCGCTTTCCCGTTTGGGAGGTAGGCCAGTGATGCTTCAGCCCGGAGGGCACCCGTACTATTTCTACACAGAAAACAGACCAGAAAACCCTACCTTCCCCACCCAAAGAATCCCACTTGATAGCGATGATGAAAGTATACTTATCCGGAGAAATCCACACCAACTGGCGCGAGCAGATAATAGAAGGATGTAAGGCGAAAGATCTGCCGGTATCGTTTCTGACGCCCGTGACCGAGCACGCGGCTAGCGACGAGGTGGGTGTAGACATCCTGGGACCAGAAACGGATACTTTCTGGAAGGATCATAAAGCGGCCAAAATCAATGCGGTGCGTATTCGCCAGGGCATACAGCAGGCTGATCTGGTAGTCATCAAGTTTGGCGAGCAGTACCGCCAATGGAACGCCGCTTTCGACGCCGGGCAATGTGCCGCCCTGGGTAAGCCCTACGTGGTCATTCACCCCACCGATCCTAAGTTTGCCCACGCCCTCAAGGAGGTAGATGCACAGGCCATGGCTACCGCCGAGAAGGAAGACCAAGTGGTTCGTATCATTGAGTACCTGACTACTCAAAAATAAGGCTCCTCAATCCTAGCGTTTTAGCCACTCAGCAGAGTGGCCGGATCGCTCATACGTTTCATGCAAACCTCCCATATCCAAGTCTTGATGCTGTGCCAAGCCGCTTAGAAAGGACCAACCTTCTTTAGCACAATAATGCATTTTTACGACTTGAATAGCATGACAATATACAGGGCCAGTTTTGAGACTTCTTCACTACATTCAAACCAAAAAAAATAAACAAAAAAGGGCCGACATGGAATTGCCTTAAGGTGGTGACAGCAAAGGAATTATTGCCCAGTGAGCATTTTTGAACCATTTAGATTCCTGTCTGCGCTGCTAAGACAAGTTTGTTTTTAAGTATCACTGTCTTCATTTTAGTGCTTTATTAAAGCCATTAAAAAAGACTTTGGCTTTAGTTATTTAGTTACATAAAAACTCACTTCAAAATGAACAAATTACGCAAAGGATTTGCCGTAGCTGCTCTGGCTCTTACGGCTTTTGCCTTTCAAGGTAACTCTACCACTCCTACGCCTGATCTTCGTCCTATTGGTCCTTGTCTATGCCTGGACGTTTACGATCCTGTTTGCACTTTCGATGGCAAAAAATTTGGCAACGCTTGCTATGCGCAATGCGCAGGTTACCGTGCAGGTCAGTATACCTCTTGCGAGATCACTGAATAACTCGCTAAACCACTTTGCTTACAACCCCGGCCCCGCCGGGGTTTTCTGTTGGTGGCCCTGCTAGCTGTCCCAGCGCCAATCTTTATTCGTAAAGATCAAGATCACCACCGAGCCTACCCCAACACAGTCATAATCAACCTTGCACTCAACCCAAATTTGGTTTTTGCTTTTGCTGCCCTATCAAAAACTCACAAGCTTTTTTAGGCTCACTTTCTGTTAGAATCCCCGCTTTGGCAAAGCTCCCCTCCTTTCCTGGAAACATCTCCTTTTTGAGATAATGAGAGTTAATTATTTCGCCAAATCCCCCTACATCGCAATATTTCAACACGTAATCAGCAAAACCCAAATCGAGGATTCTGTTAAGAGAATCTGTGATTTTGTTAAATCTCCCGGCCGAAATCCCCTCAACTTTAGCCTTAGTAAAGCTTTCCCGGCCCAGTTAGCACCCGAAAACGGGTAGACGAGACGGGTTGTAAAAACCATCTGAAACCACTTATGAAGAACACTACCTACCTCGTATTCGCGGTCTTGGTTTTCTTAGGCTCTGTTGCTTTCAATAATAGAACTACGAACCCCGAAGCACCGGAAGAGCGGTCGGGAATCGAGGAAGCACCCGACTCAGAAGCCCCAGAATACAGCGAACCCTTCGACGTAATGATGTCGGTGCTAACCCACCAGCGGTGCGTGAATTGCCACCCCTCTGACGACGTGCCCAAGCAGGGCGAGGACCGTCATGCGCACCGTTTTGACATTACACGAGGCAACTCAACTGGGCCCACCAACTGCAACACCTGCCACCAGGCCGAAAACAACGACTACTCCGGAGTACCGGGGGCCCCTGACTGGTCTTTGGCAC
>DMST01000156.1:0-3229 GCA_003454975.1 Cytophagales bacterium
CTGGCCGGGCACCTGCGGCTGCTAGCGAGCGGGCCACTACGGTGTCAAAAAGTGCTAAATCAGCTTTGGTGTAACCCACCACGGTAGGTTTACCCGTGGTGCCGCTGCTGGCATGAATACGAGCAATTTGGTCCGTGGGCACGGCAAACAACCCGAAGGGATACTCCTGCCGTAAATGATCTTTTTTCGTGAAGGGTAGCTTGGGTAAGTCATCCACGGTTTTGATGCTTCCGATATCAATGCCCGCCCAGTGCTCCCGGTAAAAAGGAACCTGCGCCAGCATCCGGGGCAAAAGAGTGCGCAAGCGCTTATTCTGTAAATCGCGGAGTTGATCTAAGGGCAGGGTTTCGATTTCGGCTTGGTACATCATGTTAGTGGTGATTAGGAGATTGAGAAAGTTAATAAAATGAACGAATGCATCGATGAGGTCGCGGGGTATTGTGCGAATTCTGTCATGAAAGAGTTCAAGCCCTAAATCAGCCTCGATGTAGCGATCAATTATTACTACCTTCCTAGCATGAACTTAGATCTAGCCACCACTCGCCTAATCCTTAGCCGGACTCCGGCCTTATTGAATCTGTACTTGTCTGATTTGCCGCAGGAGCTTACTCATTCTAACGAAGGGGCTGGTACCTGGAGCCCCTTTGATGTGCTGGGGCACCTGATTCACGGTGAGAAAACGGATTGGATTCCGCGGCTGCAGATTATGCTAGGTGATGCTGAGGAGAAGACGTTTGAACCTTTTGACCGATTTGCGCAGCAGCAAGATAGCCAGGGGAAAACATTGATCAATTTGCTGGATGAGTTCACAGAATTGCGTACTCAAAATATGGTGACAATGGCCTCTATGAGGCTCTCCGAGGAAGGTTTATCTAAAGAAGGTATTCATCCTGAATTGGGGCGCGTGACGGTGAGACAACTGCTGGCTACCTGGACGGCCCACGATTTGAGCCATGTGATGCAGATGTCTCGCGTAATGGCTAAACAATACCGCGATGAGGTAGGCCCGTGGGCCCAGTATATGAAAGTCATGCAATCATAGTCGCCAGTGAAAGCTATTACTTTTTCCCGGTTTGGTGGGCCGGAAGTGCTCACGTATCAGGAGGATTTTCCGATACCTTCCCCAGGTCCTAGGGAGGTACTTATGCAGGTGCATGCCCATGGTCTCAACCCTAAAGACTATTCCATCCGTAGTGGCCACCTTCAGTGGATCACGGGAAAACGGTTTCCGATGCAGATTGGGTCTGATGCTGCAGGCGTGGTGGAAGCGGTAGGTGAGAAGGTTACCCATTGGAAGCCGGGTGACCGGGTATTTGGATACCTTAACTTGTATCACGGTGGGGCGGCCTCCGAATTTTGTCGGTTTTCCGAGAAAGCCATCGCCAGGATCCCTGAAGGAGTCGACTATGTAACTGCGGCTGCCATACCCTGTGCGAACCTCACGGCCTTACAGGCACTTCGAGATTGGGGGCGGCTCAAGGCTCAGCAGCGGGTGTTGCTCATTGGGGCCAGTGGGGGCGTTGGTAGTGCCGCTATTCAGATTGCCAAAGTTTTGGGGGCCCACGTTACGGCTGTGAGCAGCTCTGCCAACGTAGATTATTGCTACTCTTTAGGTGCTGATGTGGCACTTAGTTATCAAACGGACAATCCGTATGCGCCGGATCTGCCCTATGACTTGGTGCTACAGGTACATGGTGGCAGGCAGCCCTTCTACGAACGGTCGCGGCCGGTACTGAAGCGTCGCGGCCGGTTTGTGATGCTGGTGCCCAGCCCCAAGGCCTTGGCGAATATAGTTCTGAGCCGATTACTTCCTTGGCCTAGGTATTACTTTTTCCCGGTAAGGGCACGCACCCGCGATTTAGCCTTACTTGGTCAATGGGTTACTGAAGGTAAACTGGTGCCACAGGTAAGCAAAGTGTACCCTTACGACCAGCTGGTGGAGGCGCATCGCCAGATTGATAGCGCTCATACCCGCGGTAAATTGGTGCTGCGTGTAGCGGACTGAAGAACTTTTGCTCCTATTGTGGGTGTTTTAGATCCCCAGAATTTTTCCAGTGAAATCCCTTCAAAGCTTCTACTGCGGGTCTACATCGAAGTGGATGCTGACCGAGCGGAATTCGGGTTGGTCGGTGAGGGATTGGGCCTGCTCGCGCAAGTATTGTTTGACGGCCGTCAGGCTGACCGCATTGCGCTCCAGCTTCACGATGAGGTGCATCAGGAATAGGTTGCGGATGCGGCCTACAAAGGGCTCCTGCGGTCCCAGCAAGGAGCGACCCAGCTTAGGGCTCATGGTTTTGGCCAGGATGATAGCGGCACGCTCCACCTTGTCCTTATCCTTGTCGCGCAAAATAACGCGAATGAGGCGGTAAAAGGGCGGATAGTGGAAGGTGCGGCGTTCTTCGATCTGCTCTTCCAGAAAACCCTCATAGTTGTGGCTGGTGACCCAACTGAGTACGTGCTGCTCAGGGTTGTGGGTCTGTACTATCACCTTGCCGGGCAGCTCCCGACGACCTGCCCGCCCGCTCACCTGGGTGAGTAACTGAAGGGTACGCTCGTGACTCCTGAAATCTGGGAAGTGCAACATGCGGTCGGTATCGAAAATGCCCACCAGGCTTACATTATCAAAGTCCAGGCCCTTGGTCACCATCTGGGTGCCCACCAGTACCTGTACTCGTCCCTCCTCAAAATCATCGATGAGTAAGTTATAGCTGTTTTTCTTCCGGGTAGTATCCAGGTCCATGCGTGCCACACGGGCATCCTCTACGAAAAGCTTCAAGTCTTCCTCCAGCTTTTCGGTGCCAAAGCCCACTCGCTTGATCTCCGTTGATCCGCAGTCAGGACACTCAGAAGGTACCCGCTCGTGGTACCCACAGTAGTGACACTGTGCTTGGTTGAGGTACTGGTGATACGTGAGACTCACATCACAGTTAGGGCAGCGGGGCACCCAGTCACACTGGGTGCAGTTGAGGTAATAGCTATAGCCCCTTCTGTTTTGGAACAGAATCACCTGCTCACCCACACGCAGAGCCTGCTCTATGTGGCCAATGAGCACGGAGGAGAAGTCCTCCTTCACCGTTTTCTGTTTGCGCTCTTCGGTCATATTGACCAGCTGCACTGTAGGCAGGGTGGCCCCCCCAAATCGTTGGGTGAGTTTCACCCAGCCAAATTTTCCCTCACGGGCCATGTGGTAACTCTCTACGGAGGGAGTAGCCGACCCCAACAGCACTTT
>DMST01000156.1:3297-5080 GCA_003454975.1 Cytophagales bacterium
GGCATGGTAGCGGGGGGCGGGGTCATATTGCTTGTAGCTGGCCTCGTGCTCCTCGTCCACTACAATCAGGCCTAGATTGTCAAATGGCAGAAATATAGCCGAACGTACCCCCACAATGAAGTGAAATCGGCCGCTAAGCAAGCCTTGCCATACCTCCACCCGTTCGTTGTCTGAAAACCGGCTGTGGTATACTCCCACACGATCGCCAAATACCCGGCGGAGCCGATCTACCGTTTGGGCCGTAAGGGCAATCTCTGGTAACAAATACAGCACCTGACTGCCGCTATCCAGCACCTCCCGTATGATGTCGATGTACACCTCAGTCTTACCGCTACCGGTGACCCCTTGCAACAAGACCACGTCCTTTTCAGCAAAGTGGTCCATGATCTGGGTCTTGGCCGCTGCCTGGTGCTCACTAAGCACGATACTATATTCCTCCGCTTGTATGGGGGCGAACCGGCTGGTTATCTGCTCAAATTCTTCAAAAATGCCGTTTTTGATCAGAGTCTTGAGGCTGCTGGGGGAGAAGTCGCCTTTGGTGAATACCTTCTTTTCCAACCCGCCTTCATTAGCGGCTGCATTCTGGTATACCGGTACGGACTGTAGGTACCTGAGCAAGATACCTTCTTGCTTCTCAGGCAGCTTTTCGAAAAGTGCTTCCAGATTGGCCACCGAGCCCGAATAGGCAGGGGTAAGGCGCACCTTCTTAATCACTTTAGGCTTGTACTTGTCCTGTACCTCTTCAAACACGATGATGCAGCCTTTACCTAGCAAGGACTTGAGAAGCGGGTGGATGCTCTTGATGCCTAGCAGGTCCATAACCTCTGAGTAGGTAAGGCTCTCGGTTTGAATCAGAGCATCCAGAATGATTTCCTCGCGTTCTACAAATTCCCAGTCAGTAGTTTCGCGATCAAATTCCGGCTTGAGTGCAATACGGCTTTGGCTGCTCAGTTTCAGCCCGGCAGGTAAGGCCGCATTGAGCACCTCGCCGGCGGTGCACATGTAGTAGTCGGCCATCCAGTGCAGGAAAGGAAACTGCATGGGCTGTACTACTGGGCCCTCGTCCAGTACCTCGGCAACGTACTTGGCCTCATACTCGCGGGGGGGCTGCTCGTGTACTCGCTCGATGACTCCGGTCAGAATTTTTTTACTGCCGAAGGGGACAATTACCCGGACGCCGGCCCGTACGTCATCAGTAAGCTCGAAAGGTACCCGGTAGGTAAACAGCCGTGGTATAGGGACGGGCAGTAGTACATCGGCAAACAAGGTAAGCCGTTCTGAATGCGGATGGGGATTTAGCTCTAGCTGCGACACGGGTGCGAAGTAATCAATTCCCGATGAAACATGCAGGGTAGGGGACTAGGTTCCCTAAAACGGTGTGAGTGAGCGCGCGAGTATGGAGGATAAAAAGCTAGTAGCTGCCACCTGCTCCCCCGCCTCCGCCACCTCCACCGCCACCAAAACTAGAACCTCCGCCACCACTAAAGCCCCCATCGTTGCTGTAGTACCCACTGCTTCCGCTAGAAGAATGGCTGCCAAAGTCTGTGACCCGGTAGCCCTTTCGGATAAGAATGAGGCCAAAGAAGACTATGCCAACAAAGGAAAGGCTGATGGCAATCCAGATGGAGCGTTTGGTATAGTATTCATCGTTGTAGGAAGCCTTCATCATCCGTATGCCCGCCCGCAAGCCCGCCAAATAGTTGTCACGCTTAAACTTAGGGAACATGTGAATATCCAGGATGCGCTGTAGCTGCACGTCAGGTAGGCCCCGCTGGGCAATTTT
>DMST01000156.1:5134-11371 GCA_003454975.1 Cytophagales bacterium
CGCGTTCGTGGGGAGCCACCAAAATGAGGACCCCTATTTTGCCATCGCTGCCCCCAATTTCCCACGTTTCGCGCATCTCCTGGGCCATGTCTTCAGGCGGATAACCTGCCAGCGTACTCACAGTGACTACCTGATAGGT
Organism: Cytophagales bacterium; assembly: GCA_003454975.1. Classification (GTDB taxonomy): domain Bacteria; phylum Bacteroidota; class Bacteroidia; order Cytophagales; family Cyclobacteriaceae; genus DMST01. The sequence goes on from DMST01000156.1 coordinate 5,274, forward strand.
GAGCGGGTGCTCATCGGAAACCCGCATAAAAGAGAGCAGTTCGGTTTCTTCTTTGTCTGTGAGTAGTCCGGCATTATCCATGATGGGGCCGGTAGGTGGGATCAGGCTAATGTATTCTTTGAGGGACTGTGCTGTAGTAAAGTGCGCGAAGAGTAAAAAGCCTAAGGATAGCAGTTTGTTCATTTTGGCGTTGAGTTGGTTGGTAGAAAAAGAAAAGATACTGTTAATAATAACGCAGTGTTTTACCCTCAAGGTTACAACAAAAAACGGGCTACTCCACTAGGAATAGCCCGTTTTGCATAAAAATCGATTGCCCCTATTCTTCGCCAGAGTAGGCTACATCGGGCAAGGACTTAACCGAAATGGCTTTGTACTCACCGCCGTTGAACATGACCACGAAAGAATCTGGCCGAATGGAAAACCCTCGAGGTAAATCGCCCACGAGAACCGCTAAGTAGCTAAGTTCCTCCTGATCGTTCCACCGGGTAACAACAGAGATTTCTGGGTTTACCAGCTGCATGATCTTTTCCTGTAGGTCAATTTCATGCTGAGTCATGGTATGGTCAATCGTGACCACCAAATCATACTGCGAGGCATCAATCAGTAGCTCTTCGTCAAAAGAAGAACTCTCTGCTTGTGCCCAAGCAGGGATACTGCACAAGGCTAGCAATCCGCTGAGCGAGAGAAGGGTTAATACTTTTTTCATACTTGTATGTGGGTTGTATAAATAAACTGGTATTGCAATATAACAGTATGCTGGTCTAGTGTCAACTAAGTTTTTCGGTGATAGCGGAATTGTCTATGGCGTACTTACTTGCTGTACTGCTTGTTGACCAAGCCGACGGGCTTGGGCTATAAATTGGGGATCGAAAATCAACTGATCAAAGGCTTGGCCTACGGCATAGGTAAAAGCTTGCTCCAAGGTCTCTAATCGGTAGGGAGCACCTGACTTGAATACCCCTTGCGAATCGTTCTGATACACTACTTTCTGAGTAACCGGATCGAACAAATACCAGCGTAGGGTTACATCTACTGCATGGTTGCTTTGAAGTCCGGATGAAGCACTCTGGGATTTCTTCACCAACAAATCAATCACCTTTACTCCTAAGATTACCTGAGGACCTGGAGTGGGCGCTTCTTCCATGAAGAATGCCTCAGGACGCTCTTCAGGCCGGAGCGAGTCGGGTAGATAGATGCCGTGTTGTACCAATTGACGATCGAGGGCTAAGGGGATGCGCGCCAGCAAGTAGTCTAGTTGGTAAACGTCACTACCATAGATGCGCTCTTGAGAGCGCTCGGAATAGTCAAATACAGTAGAAAATATAGCTACTAGTTTGTCTACCTCTACGGCAAAAGCGGATTTGGCCACGTGCAAGGTGAAATCCCAAGGTTCGTTTACCAAAGGAGGGTTGGGTTCTAATTTGACATAATGCCGAAAACTTTTTCGCTCTTCTGGATAGGGAATGGTTATTACCTTGGTTTCATGCCCAGGCCGTGAGAGGGTGAAGATGTGCTCCTCTGACTTGTTCCTGAATTTGATTCTGGTTTGGTAAAGGGTGGTGGTCCTTCCTGGCTGAAACGTAAGAGATTTTACGAATCTATCGTTGTGGTGGAGTTGCACACCGTCCGTTTGGCAGACCAATTCGAAAGTAACGGTGACGCTTTGGGCAGCAACCAACGAGGTAGAGAGAATGAGGAGGATAAGGGTGGCGAGAAATGTGCGGGCCATAAGCAAAGTTGTTTATGGGTTATGGCCGCAAGGTTTGTGCCAGGCAGGGGTACTGTTAGGGGGCAGTTGGGAAAAGAATCGAGTAGCTGGACTAACCAAACTCTGCCCCGCGTTAGGTAATCATGAATCCCTACTTTATCAATGAACCCAATACTTCGGATACACACTACTTTCTAGCCTCCTCTAACTGCCCAAGCGCCTCCTTCACGCTGTGCACGGGTAGTTGGCAAGCACTGTTAAAACATACGTACACCGTTGTTTGTCCGTTGACAGCCACTCGGTCTTCCAGTAGGGGCAAATCGCTTTTTGTTTCCGTACCTACCACCACGGCATCGGGCAGGTATTGCTGGTGCAGCTGTTTGCGGAAGGCTTGGGCCTCGGGGCCCACTACGGCAATCTCTGCGGTGGGCTGGTAGTAGCGGATAAACAGGCTAGCCCAATTCGCCAAGTCTCGGGGGGGGCTCCATCACCAGCTTTTGCATATGGCCCATCAGGTCCTCGGCTACCGAGGTGTACCGGTTGGAACTCGTAAGCAAGCCTAGGGTGTACAAATGATTGTGTTAGGGGCTGGCGATAATTTTGAGTTCGGTGGGTAGAATTCGGATTTTTAGCCGACCGCTAACCCAGCCAGAAGTAACCACGGATACGGGTAGATTGAGGGCCTAAGCCAAGCGTTGTTCAAGATTGAATAGATCGGGGAGGCCCACACGTTTCCGGTATTGTAAGATTATACAGGAGGAGCCTGGTTCATGGGCTTTTTGTCGGCCGGGGCCGTCCATTACATTGACTGGGGGTGGTCCAAAGGGAGCCGTAATCCGACGAATGGTTTCAATGTGGTGGGTAGGTAGCATTTCATAAGATAAGGATTTGTTGGATGAAATACCTCCCGGAGGGTTTAGAAGTCCCCTCCACCGCCGCCACCCCCTCCGTCGCTACCCCCACCACTGCTACCCCCACCGCTGCTGTTCCCACCGCCGTCGCCAATGCTGAAGGTAGGTCCGCCACCGCTGCCCGATCCGATCCCTAGTTTCCGGAAAAGAAGACGGAGTGGTAAAAGGATGGCTAGCAGGATTAGTAGCCACCAAGGCATAGTTCGGTCGGAGGAGTAGTTCAATGTGGGCTGGCTGGCAGCATGTAGCTTAGCCAACCCGTATGTAAGCCCTTTGTAGTACTGGTTTCCTCGGAACCAGGGAAGTATATAGTCATTTACGATCTGCTGCACGGTGTCGTTGGGTAGCCGATGCTTCACCATCGATCCGGTAGACACATATAGCTTTCGTTCGGATTGGGCAAGTAAGATCAGTACCCCGTTTTTCCCGTTGGAGCCGCCAAGCTCCCAAGTTTCTCTCAGCCTGGCCGTTACCTCTTTGGGTGAAAAACCAGCCAGGGTAGTTACTGTGCAAAGGGCGTAGCGTATGCGGCCAGTCTGTGAGAGTGAATCTGCTTGCTGTTGTAGCCGTATTTCTTCCGTGTCGTTGAGCACAAAGGCAAAGTCACTTACCGTGCCCCGATAAGGAAACCGGATGAGGTATTCGTCCAAATCTTGAGCCAGCGCCAAGGACGAAAGGCTTAGATAGAAAGTAAAAACACTAAATAGCTGGTGCATAGTTTAGCTTGAAAGGAGGAGTTTACGTTGTTCTTGTTTTTTATGTTGGGTATTTGGGGTAACTCTAGAATGAATACCTGCCAATAAGATAGCTTGTAAGTATTCAACCCCTGATTCGGTGGGGGTGTTCAGGTCAATTCAAAGGATATTGATCGGTTCAGTGTTTTCGCTCCGCCGATTCCCATTAGTATTCTTACAAGTAAATATACATGAAGTCATTCGTCGGATCAACTTCGGATTGGATAGCCGAATAGTTTATGTACTTCTTTCGGGTAATTAATCAACAAAAAAGGGATCAGAAGTTGTAGTGAAAAAGTGATTGATTTAATGATAGGAAGCCGTGGATACCACCCCAACAATGGGAGGTTAATTTTCTATTTTCAAGCACCCAAATCCGATGCCTGAGATTGACCTGGATTCCTTTAGCTGCTCAAGTGCCTCCTCTATACTGTGCATGGGGAGTTGACAAGCCCGGTTGAAGGATACATCGTGATTTGTGGATTAGAATACCTCAACCCATAGGTAATGGGTATTGGCTCCCTTGCCTTCACGCTTAGCAAATCCCTTTGATACAAATTTGGCTAAATGTCTTCTAGCGGTACAGGTAGAAACACTAGCCAGATCGGCGTATTTGGTAGCGGTGAGTTGTTTGTGTTCTTTGAGAATGTCTGATGTAGGAATTTCAATTACTGTTTCTTGTGGCTTATCTTGGAAAAGATGCTTTGGGATGGGGGGCTTTTTGAGGAACGCCTTTGCCTTGGCTACTTTTTCAGGGAATAAGTTCGTTTCGCTGAGCTTATTTAACTCTGGATTATAGGTGATGGTGGAATCTTTATTTGCGCTCATCCTTTCCTTCCTTTCTCATGGCCATGAAGGCTGCATAGTTTTTATTGTGAACGATAAGTTACCATCGATAGGTTTCGTCATCAAATCCTGAAATAATGAAGTCCTGATTGATTTCATCATTAGACTCCAAATCAGAATCTGGTACAATCGTGTTCTTGCAGGGGTATTCCCTTCAAAATATAGCTTGGCACGTGGGTGATGATTTAGAAAGATTACGCCAATTCTAGCGATGGTGATGAATACCTTATGGGTGTCAAGGTTGTTTGTTCTAACCGTGTGGTTTATAATTCCAGTGATAAGATTTTCATCCCCAAAGGCAAGATTGATTACGTTGGGTTCTATTTCAAATAGCTGTACTTTCTTTATGATGTTTCCTTGTGGCCCTTTGCTAATAAATTGAAAGACAGCTTAGTCATTACTGAATTTTATATCGTATTGAGATAATTCTATGTTCACCCTACTACTTTCTAGCCTCCTCTAACTGCCCAAGCGCCTCCTCCACGCTGTGCACGGGTAGTTGGCAAGCACGGTTAAAACATACGTACACCGTGGTTTGTCCGTTTACAGCCACTCGGTCTTCCAGTAGGGGCAAATCGCTTTCTGTTTCTGTACCTACCACCACGGCATCGGGCAGGTATTGCTGGTGCAGCTGTTTGCGGAAGGCTTGGGCCTCGGGGCCCACTACGGCAATCTCAGCGGTGGGCTGGTAGTAGCGGATAAACAGGCTAGCCCAATTCGCCAAGTCTCGGGGGTGCTCCATCACCAGCTTTTGCATATGGCCCATCAGGTCCTCGGCTACCGAGGTGTACCGGTTAGATCCGGTGAGTAGGCCTAATGTAAATAGGTTGTGGGCCATCATGCTATTACTAGCGGGAATTACATTATCGAACAGCTCCTTTTTGCGCGTAATGAGTGCCTCACCCGTAGCGTCGGTATAGAAGAAAAAGCCCTCGTGTCCATCCAGAAAGTTTTCCAATACGTAGCTCGTCAACTTCTGGGCTTGTGTGAGCCAGCGCTCTTCAAAAGTAGCTTGGTGCAGCGCTAAGTAAGCGTCTATTACCGCGGCATAGTCCTCCAAATAGCCCTTCAGGCTGGCTTTACCGTTTTTGTAGGTACGGTATAGACTGTTGCCATCGCGCAATTGACTCTCGATAAATTCTGCATTTCGGAGCGCCAACTCTAGGAACTTGGGTTCGGCAAAAGCCCCGTAGGCTTCTACCAGCCCTTTCAGCATCAGGCCGTTCCAGCCAGTGAGAATTTTATCGTCTAGCCCTGGGCGTACCCTAGGACTACGGTAGGCCAATAGCTTTGTCCAGAGGCCCCGGATGTACGCCCGTACTTCGGCCTCGGGGGTGTTTAGTTTAGCCGCTAAGGCGGCATCATCTTCGGTGCGGATGAGCACGTTCCAGCCGTCTTCCCAGTTACCAATGTTTTTCACCTGAAAGTGCTCCTTCAGGAAGGTTACCTCGTCGTTTTCCAGGGCCTCGTATAGCTCGTCGATGGTGTAGATGTAATAGCGGCCTTCCATACCCTCACTATCAGCGTCCAGGGCGGAGAAGAAGCCACCTTCTTCGCTGGTGAGCTCCCTTTCCAGCCAGGTCACGGTATCGTACACAATGTCCTTGTGCAGACCCTTTTGGGTAACCCGATAGGCATCCGAATAGAGAGAAAGAAGTTGCCCATTGTCGTAGAGCATCTTTTCGAAGTGGGGCACGTGCCAGCGGTCGTCTACACTGTAGCGCGCAAAGCCCCCGCCCACGGCGTCATAGATACCGCCCATGCCCATTCGGTCTAGGGTGAGCACCAGCTGATCTAGCGCAGCATGGGTATGGGTAGCGTGGTAGTAGCGCAGTAGCATACTCCAGATGCTGGGCATGGGAAACTTGGGTGCACGCTTATTGCCGCCCTTTTCAGTAT
>DMST01000156.1:11416-16450 GCA_003454975.1 Cytophagales bacterium
TTTTCAGTATCAAAATTATGGGCCAGGTGGCCAAATATACCGTCTAGTTGCTCTACCGTAGCCTCGATGGCTTGGGCTTGCATGCCAAAGCGGGCCATTTCGCTACGGCCCAGGTGGGTGGTGAGTTCATCGCCCTGTTTGTTTAGCTCCTCCCGCTGGGTAGTGTAAGCCTTGTTGATGGCAGTTACCAACTGCACCCAGTTGGCAGGCGGAAAGTACGTACCACCATAGAAGGGTTTCTGATTGGGTAGTAGAAATACGTTGAGCGGCCACCCCCCCTGTTGACCCATGGCATGGACGGCGTCCATGTAAATCTGGTCTACATCGGGCCGTTCCTCACGGTCTACCTTGATGCAAACCAAGTGCTCGTTCATCAGTTGGGCAATCTCCTCGTTCTCAAAGCTTTCGCGCTCCATCACGTGGCACCAGTGGCAGGCGCTGTAGCCAATGCTGACTAAGATGGGTTTGTCTTCAGCCTCAGCCTTGGCTAGTGCTTCTTCCCCCCAAGGATACCAATCTACGGGGTTGTGGGCGTGCTGCAGCAGGTAGGGAGAGGAGGCCTCTGCTAGGCGATTGGTGTGCTTGGGGTCGTTGGACATGACAGGGTGGGTTTACCCTGCGAAGGTACGTAGGAATTGATGATTGCCCGAGGAGGATTCTTTAAATCATGCCTCTGCTAATTGATGACGAAGAATAAAAGAACCATGATCAACAGAAATTGAATGATGAACAGAAGGATGGACAAAAAAGACTGTACCATGGCTTCGATGTCCCACTTTTTGGTTTGAAATATTTTGTAGGTGAGTACCATCAGAAACAAAAACGGAAGCGGGTTGAAAAAAATAGGCCAAGTCATAAAGAACTCACTCACACTAGTTATCAAAGTGGCTTGTCCAAGCGTGAAGGCATTGAGAGCCATGTGCTCTGCTAAGTTGAGCTTTTTGAAAATCAGCTTGGTGGAAAAGCTTAGCCAGAAAATAGAGAGGATCCAGAAGTACTTGAGGTTCTCGCCAATAAATTTGCCGGTGGAGTAGGAGCCCTCCGTTAGGCCAGGCATTTTTTCTCTATTTTCTTCATAATACTCCATTACGGGTGGTGGACCCGCGTCTACCAGCCTAACAATGATGAGGTACACCGTGGTGCACAGGATCAGATACGAAACGGGATTGAGGATGCTCTTTCGCCGGCCGTTTAGGTAGTCTTTTACTAAGGCTTTGGGTCTTAAGAATAGCTCCCTGAAATTGAAAAAGAACCCTTGATCCATACTGGTAAGTGTGGTTATGCCACTTAAAATGACCGATTCAAAAGTGATCTTTGGTATGTCGGCCTTCTGTCCGCAGTTGGGACAAAACTTCTCCTCATGTTCGTATTGGCAGTTCAGGCATTTCATCGTGCCTAACTTACAGAATGTGATCTATTCCTACCTAATCTAGTATAGTAGGAATGTCATAAGGCTCGGTCGTCCATTACGATTTTTCCTCAAAATGAGGCGCATCGTTTTTGGTTCAAGAGGCTTTTGTTAACCATTTTCACACCATAAGAGCCAGGTCTGGGTCTATTCCTAAATCCTTCTTATATGCTTCGCCCATTACAGCTACTATGTTTTTGCCTAGTTCCTCTTGGCGTGTTTGGTCAGATAGATGATGCTGCTCCCGTCCGGTATGCACCGGATTCCTTGGTTACAGAACTGGAGGGGCTTTTTGATGAGCTGGCGCGAAAACATCCTGGGTTTTATCGGTACGTAACTCCTACAGATTACCAGCGGGCTATCGATTCGGTATTAACTCAGATCGACCGTCCCATGACGGAACTGGAAGTATATCGACTGGTGAAACCTCTCATTGCCAAAATGGGCTGCTTGCATACGGGCATTATGGTGTCTGATGCTACCATGACCCGGCTCAATGCCGTGCCCAACGTGATGCCCTTGCAAGTTAGCTATCAGGAGGGAGCCGTTTTTGTTACTCGTGGGCTTCACGATGATTTGGTGGGGCAAGAGGGGGCCGAAGTCCTCTCTGTAAACGGTCGGCCTATGGTGGAAGTCTACCAGCAGTTGCTTGCCCATATACCCATGGACGGTCATAACCAAACTGGCAAGCATGCCATACTGCGCTCGGAGTTTGCGCTCTGGTACCGTACTTTGATCTCAGATACAACTTCATTTTCTCTGAGGCTGAGGCAATCTGGGGAGGAATTTTCTGTGATAGTACCTGCCATACTTTCTGCCGATTTCCCTTCCTTCGAAACCCAACCGCAAGACCCGTTACAATTTGAGATTCGGGAAGGATATGGTTGGCTCCGAATTCAATCCTTTGCTAAGTCCTACCATCGGGAGCAGGGTACACGGTTCAAGGCTGTAATTGATGACGCTTTCCAGGTCCTACGCGAGGAGAGCATGGATACCCTGGTTATCGATTTGCGTGGCAATACTGGAGGTACCGATAGCTATGCTTCTTATTTGGTGAGTCATTTACTTTCCGGTCAGTATAGCTATTGGGACCGCATAGAAGTGGTGCCTGCGGTTGCGCAAGATGTCAAGGGTACGGCCCGTTTGTTTTATGGCAAGCCGCTGCCTCCTACTTCTAGTCAGGATACGCTCTGGCATTGGCAAAAGTCCGGTTGGTTTACCCGAGAGTTCGATTATTACCAAATTCAGAAGGCGGTTACGCAGCCCTATCAGGGGGTAGTCTACGTGCTCATAGATGGCCTTTGCATGAGCTCATGTGCCGACGTGGCAGCCGTGCTCCATCACCAGGGGAGAGCCACTTTTCTGGGGGAAGAGACCGGTGGAGGCTATCAAGGGAATACCAGTGGTATGATTCCTTCCGTGGAACTAGATACAGGTCTGCGGGTAGATATCCCGTTACTCAAATATACGAATGCGGTGAACCCCACGGTAAATGTGGGGCGGGGTACTATCCCGGATGTAATGGTTCCTCAAGCCCTGTATGAGAAAGAAGATGCTACCCTCGCAGCCTTTGAGCGTTTGTTTCTACAGCGGCCATGATTATTAAGGTAGGGGCGTAAACGTACTAATGTGGCGGTTAAGCTCTTCCACAATTCCCTCTACCTGATTGATTCTTCTCAACTTTCGGTTTTTCAATTTCAACTCAAAGAAAGTATTGTTTCCCTTCTCTTTGATCGACATTTTTTCAATCTCAGAGAATTGAATTTCCCCCCTGGTGGTTCTGAATAACAGTTGAATAATAAGTACAGTTGCATGCCCCAGGGCGATGAAAAGGCCAGACCACAAGTAGAAGTTCTCCTCTCCGCTGGTGTACCTAAGGATAAACAGAACCCCAAAAATGAACCAAAGCGAGGAGCTAATGATCCTCATTTGAGTTTGGCGCTTGTTCTTATCCTGAATGAGGATTCTGTCTTGGTCAAATGAAATACTTCCGTCTTTGAGGGTTAAGGTTTCCATGGAGGTTGAATTTTTATCTGGTCTCTCTCGTGTTTTGATTAAAGCTTTCCATATGAGTAACTGACAACAAACTATTATTACACGATTCAAGGAGAAAAGATTTGGGTAGTCACCCATTCCTCCATTTACCTCATGGGCAATTCATCACTAAAGTCGCGGAAGTTCTGATGAATAACTATTTGTTTAGTTAATTAACAAAAAGAATAGTTATATGAATGCAAGAAGAAATAGAACCCTATTTGTATTGGTTATGAGTGCAGTTTTGCTCGGACTATCTAGTTGTTTTGATCAGCCGGGGCAGGTAGCAGAAGAAAACCAGTATCCGGATCGTGAACCACAGTTTCCAGGAGGTCCTGACCAATTGGCTGATTATTTAGAGCGGCAAATGAATATCTTATCGGAAGCTCACCCGGCGGGGGAAGTTAAAGTGGCCTTTACGGTAAATACCTTGGGTCGTTTAGACGATGTGCGGGTGGTAGATGGCCTGAGTGAGCGCTTGAATGAGGAAGCCATCCGTCTGATTAGTATCATGCCCATTTGGGAACCGGGCGCGGTAGAGGGCGCAGCCGTACCCATGGAGGTGGTGTTGACCGTTCCTTTTCGTGAAAATGTTGTGCCCGAAGGGTCGGTTTTCAAAGTAGTTGAGCAAATGCCTCAGTTTCCTGGCGGTAATAACCAGCTGTATAAATACCTCGCGGGGAACTTTCACGCTCCCGAAAATTTGGAAGATATGGGCGTGAAGGGGCGTATCTATGTCCAGTTTGTGGTAACCAAGGAGGGAAAGGTATCTCAGGTGGAGGTACTACGAGGGATTGATCACCCAGAAATTCTGGGCGGTAGCTACGGTACATTAGATCAGGAAGCGGTACGGGTGGTGCGCAGCATGCCCTTATGGACGCCTGGCTACCAGAGAGGGGAGCCTGTCAATACGAACCTCATTGTGCCCTTTACGATCTCTTCTGAAAGTAAAAAATAAACGAAGGAAAAAGGACGAATGACGCTTCTCAGGATTCGTCATTCGTCTCTCTTCTGTGGATTACCGACGTATGGTGCTGCTGGGGAAAACCACCGTACTTTCGTTACCATCTTTGCCCACTGTGGCTACGCCAAACAGGTAGTTGTCGATTACGATGCCTTCCAAGGTGATTCCCCTCCGATCGCTGCTCACAAAGCGGCTGTACTGCCACTGGGCCTCGGTAGTTTCACGCCAATAGACCCGATAACCGGCCACGTCCTCATCTTCTACAAAGTCCCATCTGAGGACCGTAGAAGGAGCCACTATGCCGCCAATCTTCACATTGGAAGGGGCTGGAGGAGCCCATGCCAAGCCTGCCAGGCTGATAGCATTTACAGCCGTGAGTTTCTTGGCATATTGCCAGTTTACACCCTCTACCACGTCGCCATATTTGATGCCATTCTCCTCGCGAATGTCCTGATGCTGGCGGTTGTAGTTCTCGTGTGCCTCCATGATGCGCACTCCGGCGTAGCCTGCATCATTGAAGGGGCGATGGTGCCCACCCCGGCCAAAGCGGTCCAGGCGATAAATCATCATCGGATTCATTTCGGGCATGTAGGTAGTCACCTGCTTATGAATGTACCGGGCTAGCTGG
>DMST01000449.1:0-311 GCA_003454975.1 Cytophagales bacterium
TGGTGGTGCGCTGGCTGTCCAAGGACCCGGAGCGGGGCTACCACAACCCCGAATGGTACTTCAACCCCGCCACGGCCAAGGCCTTTGCCAGCACGGACACCCGGTACGCCAACTACCAGCGCCGTGGGGAGGAATTTGCCAAGCTGCGCACGGATGCCGATGAGCGCAGGCTGGAGCAACGCCTGCAACGCTACGTGGCCGACTACTGGGTGCGCAAAGCGGAGGCCCCGGCAAAAGGACGCTACTCTCTGGTCGAACTGGTACAGGGCCACCTAGACCGGATGCGCACCTGGAAGGACCCTGACCGCTGG
>DMST01000449.1:347-3277 GCA_003454975.1 Cytophagales bacterium
GCTGGATAGGCCGGTACCAAAGTGAAACCCTCACGCACTCCCAAAACCAAGCTGCCTGATGCCCCCCGGGAAAAAGAACAAGCGAAAGCCCAATTTCAAGCTGGGTGAGGACTCCGAGCACAAGTACTACATATGCCCGCACGACGGTGGTTTCCTACAATTGGAAAATGGCGAAATCTCCGGCAAGCCCATCAACCGCTATAGTATGGATTGGGCTTCCCCTCATGCAAAAAAACGGAATACGGAAAAGGGGTTGAAGGATCTGGAAACGCGGGTCTTTCCGCACTACATCGGTCAGGCCAAGATTATCATCCTGTACCACATCCCAACGGATACCGCCCTCAGGAAGTGGCACTACGGACAGGAGGTGCCGCCCTAGCAACGAGCAGCAACAACCCCGCAACGGCTCTCACGGGCCGCAAACCCAATTTTCCACCCCTACTCGTTGCTGTAGCAACGGGTAGCAACAACGGCAACTATGACAGCAACAGCATATGTATTCTTTCACCAAGATCCTAGGAAGGAATTCTGGAGGTCAGCACATGAATTACACAATTTGATCTCGGAAGCCAAGTTCGGGCATACCACCGTTTCTGGGGGCTTTATACTAGAAGTCGAATACTCGAATAGTACCACTCGCCTATACCTCCTACAGCCGGAAAGCCTGGGGATTGCTTGTAGGAAGTTTATCTACAAGGGAGACGCGATCGGCCCAAATGGTATCGTCCAAACCTACCATCCTGCGCAAGGGCTCTACCAGTGGATTGAGCAGCTGGGAAAGGGCTATCTGTTCGATATAGTAGGTGAGGGTACCCCACGAAAGGAGAACCACCAAGCAGGGCCTTTCCCGGTGGAGGTGACTATAGAAGAGAAAGAGGGACCTACCCTTTGGCAGACTGAACTATCTCCCAACGCGACGCCCATCCCCTTACATGCCAAGGGAAAACAAAAGCCAATCACGCTGAAGCTCACGGGCCAACAGGTCAAAGATCTATCCACCCGCTTGTTTATGAAGCTGGAAAGCTACGGGGATATCAACACGGATACTCCAGCGCCGTACTGCCTCCAACCCCACCCTGGCCTGCACCTGACTGATGGCCTAATGGCGGATGTGGTAACCAAACTACTATTTCAGATGGACAAATGGAGACTCGGAGCTCCCAAGGAAAGCTATACGTGGCACCTGGAGCTAGTGGAGGCCTACACGTTGCTGCATACGTTGCTCAGGCAGAAAAACCCATCCTGAACGTGTATGAAGCCGAAGTGAAAGATGCCTTGTGCCATCAGCTGGAACCCTGGCAACATCACTTCCTGCCGTTACGGGAGTACTATCATAAGCTGCAACCGGTGGAATTGAAGGCAGGCACCGTACGCGGTGGAAAGCACCAACCTACCCCAGAGCAGCTAGCCGAACGTGAAGGGTATGTAGCAGAAGTATACCGCAACTCTAAATAAAAAAGACAATGGACATAGTAGAAACAATTAAGAGCAAACTGGACGAATTGGCTCCGTCCATTTTAGACCAGGTGATCGAGGAAAGCCTGAAATCATTTCTCTCAGGGTTGATCAATGAGCACTTTCGTAGCTATTCCGACTTTGGAAAAAACTTAAGGGATCAGATTGGAGAAGCCTTAAATATTTCCTTGAGTCAGGAAAATATCCTCATGTACAATACCCAGGTTAGGAATGTAATCATGGAATTGCTGCCCCCTGCATTAGATGAGCAAGTCCGGGAAAACCTAAAAAAGCAGATCGGGGAAAAACTGGACTTTCATCCGGTAGAGAAAATCAAGGCCTCAGAAATAGTAGAAAAGTTTACCGATGCAAGGTCGGAAGGGGTAGTACCGTGCGATGATGAACATCAGGGAGAGGTAACCGCTCGCTTTGAAATTATAGAGGGTGAGTACGGGCGCATCCGCTTGGATCTTGGGCAGGTGAGAGAAGGCAACGAGAAATTTACCCTAATGGTAAATAAGGCTGGCAAAATCTGTCACCTATGGGTGAAAGATTTTTCAACTGATGGCGGACTTAGGGCCATTGACACCGGATTAGAAGCCTTTCTTTTCAACCTATACGCCCAACGTGCCGAGGTGATCATGGATGATTATGATGTTGAATGGTACGTAGAATTTTAGCCTCATGAGAACCTGGTACCTAGCCAAAGTAAAATACCAAAAGGAGGACGAGGAGTCCGGCCTTTTGAAGTCCGTCACGGAGGCCTACTTGTTCGATGCGCTCAGCTTTACCGAAGCGGAAACACGGGTATACGAGGAGCTGGGCGATAGCATTCGCGGAGAGTGGACCATCACCAACATCAACAAAACCAAGATCCTCGATGTATTCACGTATCCCGATGCAGATATCTACTACCGGTGTAAGATTGAGTACACCGTAGCGGATGGCGACAGCGGTAAGGAGAAAAAGGTGGTGAATCTGATGCTGGTAACGGCGCACGACGTACGGGAAGCGTACGATCGCATCTACGAAAGCTTGAGCAACATGCTGGTTACCTTCCGGGTGCCGGAGGTGGTAGAATCGCCCATTGTGGAAGTATTTCCCTACCAAGCTACTGAGGAAGCAGAGGAGCCCGAAATACCCGCCAACCTGAAGGGGCTGGTAGATCCGGAAACGGGCGAACTGATAGGGGAGGGCAAAAAACTACCCGCCGCCCGCAAGCACCAGCTACAGGCTCAGGCGCAATACGTACGCGTGCGTGAGGAAGAAATCGCCTTCCGTCTGGAGGGAGCTTGGCACGCCATCCCCTTTGCGGAGCTGTACCAGGACAAAAGGGTAGAAAACTACCTGCGCAGTGAAAGTGTAGGCTGGTTCGAAGGCGACGAGCCCTACTCAAGGGAAAGCCTGAAAGTACATGTAGGTGCTTTCGGTGCCATACCCGTGTACCGTGCCTTGACCCAAGCCATGGAAGATCC
>DMST01000449.1:3306-12115 GCA_003454975.1 Cytophagales bacterium
TCGGAAGATCCTGAGGTGGCCGAATGGGTGGCTACCTTCAAAATAGAACCAGAAACTCCAACCCCTGCCACGGATGAGCACCCAGAGCAAGCCGCTTGATACAGAGGACACCACGCGGGACGAGCTCCTGGCGAAAGGGGACCGCTACTGGATAGCCCGGCCCCTGATGGCCTTTGGCAATTGGCTACTGCATCCCAGCTTTTTGCAGTTTCTGATGCTGGCCTTTCTGGTCTACATAGGCCCCCATACCTACGAGATCATCCTGAGCCTGCTGGAGCCCAAAGAAATGTCGGTTTGGATGAAAAAAGGATCGGCCGCTGCGGGCGCACTCGTCATCGAGTACTTTATGGTGGCCGTGGTTTTCCATCCATCCCGCAATGCCAAGTGGGACGACAAAGAGCACTACGGCTTTGGGGTACTCATAGCGCTGGTAAGCTCGGTGTTCTTTGGGGTGTGGGAACCGGGAGAGGTATTCACCGCCCTGCGGTTCAAAGCCGTCCTCTTTGCCGGGCTGATGGGCCTCATTGGCTTCAAGCTGCCCAAGCGGCTGCATCACCGGCTACTAGAGCACCGGCTGCGCACGGTAACCGAGGCCAGGTTTGCCCAGCAGTGGGCAGACCTACTCACGTACCTAAAGGCCGACTTGGTACCGACGCTCACCGACCGCTTCCCGACTTCGCTCGACTGGCTACCGAAAGGAACCGACTGGGACAGGAAGGAGGACGACCCCCAAGCGATCGCTACCGACCTGCTGGCGGGAGCGGAAGCCGAAAGTCGGATTCTGAAAGAAAAGGAAGATTTGATTGCCTTTATGGATAATGAGCTGGCTAAGCTTGGGGAACAATTGGAGGACGCCAAGGCCGAACCGGAATTTGTCTGTCCCCATTGTAAGACTTACACGGCTACTTCTAAATCTGCCCTGAGGGACCACGCAGCCAGTTGCCTGCACAATCCCAATGCCTGGCACAAACTAGAGGACCCTGGCAAGGAATGGAAACATGAAGCCTTTGTTCGGGAGGAAATACTACCCCTACTGCGAAAAGCAAACCTGCTAACCCCCACCAACGGAGTAAGCCACACGGCAGACTCCGAGTAAGCATTCACCTTAAAACCATAGCGATATGCATACCCCTACCGACTCCCCCAAGGAGCCAGGACAGGAAGTCCACATTCAAAAATCCATGTCATGACACACTACAAAATCCAAAAGGCCCTGTTTATGGACCTGGACGGCACCGTTCGCCGCAACAAAAAGGGTGGCTTTATTGAGAAGCCTACCGACATTGAACTCATCCCCGGAGTGGTGGAACGCATCCACCACTATCAAGACCAAGAATACCTCCTCTTTGCGGTGACCAACCAGGGCGGGGTAGCCGCGGGCTTCAAAACTCCCCAAGATATTAGCGATGAGAATGCTGAGATGATGCGTCTACTCTCTCTGCATAACGTCGCCTTCGACCGTATCTCCATCGCCTTTACCCACCCAGAAGGTAAGGTAGCTCCCTATAACCGGCACAGCCTGATGCGCAAACCCTATTACGGTATGCTGGCGGTGCTAGAATACCAGTACTACCATGAGCAAGGCACCATCCTGGATTTGCCCAACTCACTCTTTGTTGGCGATATGGATACCGATCGGGAGTGCGCCGAAGCGGCTGGGGTACCCTATCAGGATATTCAGGACTTTTTGAAAGGGGGTGAGTCATGAGAGGGAATAAATTAGCTATCAACCAATGGGTACGGTATATAGATCCCATCACTGAGGCCGATGGGGAACTGTACGGAACTGCCGTATTGCATTGGTTCTATGAATATGGGTATCGGGGTCAAATCTGGTGTATCAACTCTGAAAAGACCCATGTACGGTTGATGGGCACCTCTGATATATGGTGGGAGGTCGCTATGCTTGAGCCGTGCGAAGCTCCCCCATTGCGAACGAGAATTTGGCGGTGGCTGCGCCTTGGGTTCCATGGCCGCTGTCCCCGATGCGGTACTCGCCACCTCATTACCGAGGCTTACACTATGGATCGCAAGTATGTCAGTTGTCTCACCTGTGGTAAGCAGGGCTGGATTGATAACTAAAACACGACTAACCATGAACCGAAAAAGCCCTCAGCACGATCGCAATTTCATCCATCTGCTACTAACGGCCCTGCTGTTTATGGCCCTTTGCTCAGGCTGTGCGCTGGCTACCGTGCAGCATGCCCCACATCCAGCGCCCCGCATGGAGGCTACCCTGGAAGACTTGCCCGTGGGTAGTGTGGTGACCACCATCCCCACCAAGCCCGTACGGCAGTGGCAGGTAGTGCGGCACACCCACCTGCGGGTCATCATGATCAGCAACTTTGGAGAGCTGGGCTGGTGGCCCAAGACGGGCAGGGTCTATCCCGAGATCATTCCCCCCACCGCTACCGGCATAGTCCCTACGGACTCCCTGGTACTGCCCTTCGTTTTCACTCCCCAAAAGGACACCACCCTATGAACGTGCTCATAGAACATATGAACCGCCCCGGCTACGAGCTGGTGTTCTTCAAGCGCCTAGGCAAGCAATGGCTGATGGTTAACTATCCCCTGACCCTCACCCACGAAGAGCTAACCACGCAGTTTGTGCACAGCATCAATGGCAAGCAGGCCTACATCCTGGCCTCAAAGGTTCGGCCTACGGACTTCGAGGTAAGGATCTGGCGGGTAAACGCTTCTACCCACAAAGCCCACGGCACTTACGTGTCCGGTGCCAGCCGGGAAAATGCCCATATGTCAGTAAACCAAAGATACCATGGTATATGGGAGCACCTGCTAGAGGAAATCCCTCACTGGCTGTGGGCCCATCGGCGGATATCCATACCGAAAATCCCAAAGTACGGCAAAACTCTGCTGGACTGGGTACAAGACGAATGGCCCCATACGGGGCTGATGGAGTGGGCAGACTAAGGTAAAAAGGTAAAACAGACAGAAGAAATGGCAACACACCAAGTAAAACTCCACCGTATCAGCGACCAACGGCTAACCCGGTTCCAAAACGTGATGTACAGATGGCGTCTGTGGACACAAAAGCTAAAAATGTTGTGGTACATCTACCAAAAGTCTCACCTAATAGTCATTGAAGTTTCCTCAGATGATATGAAGAGTCTATTGGAAGAGGATCAACTACATCCCACAATCTGCCTATGGAATGTAAGGACGGTTGTTGCTAACCAAATACTCATTCGGGCAGCAGAAAAAATAAAGTATCTCATCAGACCGCTTGGGCTGAATTTCAAATAAGCTATGCTGCCTTGGCTGAAAATGCAGGAAAAGATGGGTAGGAATAGCCAGAAAACATCCCCGTATTCAACCGTTGTATTCGCGTCCCTGAATGCTCTTACTACCCAAAAAAGGCTAGGGCTTCAGAGCCACAAACAAATCCTTACAAATTGGAGAAAAAAGCCCCATTTAAAGAGGTGTGGAAAACCTAATCCCCCCTCAGGCCCTGAAATGGAGGTTTTCAGCCATGAAACTCTCCAAATTGTAAGGTTATTCCAGGCCTTGTTTCAAGCCTTAAACCCAAAGGGGACAAAGTGGCGAAAAATGCCGCTGAAAAGAGCCTTGAGAGAACCAAAACCTCCCTCAGGCTTCAATATGGGGGCTTGGCTGAGTGAAACTCGCCAAACTGTCTCCTTTGCTAGTGCCTCACTTCGGGGCTGCAAATCCAAAAGAATACAGTATTGAAATGCCTATTGACTACAAGGAATATCACCCAAGATGGCATCAAATCAGCCTTTTCATACGGAAGTACCGTGCTGGGTGGAGGTGTGAATGGTGTGGAGCCGAAAACGGTAAACCTCATCCAGACACAGGGAGTGCCGTGGTACTCACAGTGGCGCATATAGACCAGGACAAGGGGAACAACCGCTTCCACAACCTGGCAGCACTGTGCCAGCGGTGCCACCTGAACCACGACCGCGACCACCACCGCACCAAGCAACGCAGAAACCGGGCTATCAAGAAAGGCCAACCGGACCTGTTTGATACGGAGCTGAACCGCCAACTGACAGAGAGAAATCATCTAAAAACCTCAAAGGAATAATCATGAAAAAACGTCTGTATTCTCTAATCCCCGTCCGATGGGAGATGGCCTGGATGGTACTAACCAGCAGCCATAACATCCTTATCCGGATTCCGCCCTTACCTCCCAAAACGCTATTCGAAACGGAGGACTATGCACCCGAGGTCACCTCTGTCAATGTAGATTCCACCTGGTGTCACCGAATCTTTCAAGTACTGGCATCCCGGTATGATTATGCCGATTCCTATACGGAGTGGCTAGAGGTTAGGGAGGATATCGCAGAGAAGTACAGCCAGTGGTATGTCAAGCAGCATTTTTGGACCTCGAATAAGGAGGTGGAGAAATGAAAGCACTTACTTGGCGTCCACCCATGGCCACCCTCATGCTGCGAGGCAAAGTAGAAACCCGCAGCCGAGCCACCCACTACCGGGGTCCCGTTCTCATTTGCGCGGGCAAACAGCCCTACTCACGGAACCATGTCGAAAAGGAATTTCTCTGGAATACCTGTAGACCTGAGCTGTTTGAAGAATTCTACTCCAAGGGCTACCCCTGGCCCACCCTGGGTATGGCCATCGCCGTAGGCCAACTGGTCGACTGCTATCCAATGGAGCTGTGCCATCAAAAGGAAACCCATGTACCCTGGCAGCCCGGACTTTGGTGCCATCGGTACGAAGACGTACGACCTATTCAGCCATTTCCTTGGAAAGGAAGACAAGGCTGGAGAAATGTATCTCAGGACCTTATCAATTCCATAATCTACCTATGAAAAGCGAACATGAAATCTTCAGGCAAAGTAGACCTGACACTATAGTAGTACCCGACCATTACAAAAAGGGGATTCGGAAAATCAATGCCCGTTGGCTACGCGAGGAGTACTTCAACGGACTCACCTACCAAGACTTTCCCCAGGAGTATACAGACCCTACTAAGAAGATTAAAAGCGCTGTGCTCCGCAAAGAAATTGAGAGGTACAAATGCTATGCAAATGTGCCCGCAGAGAACATCGTAGAATACGGCGAACCCTTCTTTGTAGATGCCTTTGAGGGAGAGCTAAGCCTAGTGATCCATATGCGGCGCAAAATCAGGTACCCAGGGGGGTGGATGACCTACCACAAATACCTCGGATGTATGATCCCCAATACTTTGGAAGCCTTCGGGAATTACCTCAATAACTATTGGGTGGTCCCAAAGGAGGCTTATATCAAATAGCGCAACGTATATGGAACACTTAAACCTATTCAAGAACGCAACAGGGCAAGGAGGTGATCAATCTTAATGGTGACTGTGAATAGTTTATCCGGAGGAAAAACCTCTAGCTATTTGGCGGCTCATTTTCCCGCTGATGTGGAGATTTTCGCTATGATCTGTGCTAAAAACTTAAACCGGGAATATTGGAGAGAAAACCCAGACCAGCTCAAGTATGCAAGGGACAAGCTAGCCAAGACATGGGTGCACAAAAATGAGGTGGACTTATTCTACGGCACCGTGGAAGATCCTAGCATAGTACGTACTATGATGGATTTAGAGCAACACCTCGGGAGGGAAATCATCTGGGTACGTGGGATTGATTACGGTAAACTCATCACCCAAAGGAGATACATCCCCAATAAGACTGTACGGGTATGTACTCAGGAGTTGAAAATACGGCCCATAGTGGAATACCTATGGATGAGAGACCTGATTCCTTGCCGAATGCGGGTAGGATTTCGATATGATGAGCAAGAAAGGTCCTGGGACATGAATAATAGCTTCGATCTTATCAGGGTCGCGAATTTTCGAAAGACCGTTACAGGTAAGAAGCAATGGCTACATGAACATGAAATAATTGAATTCAGAGAGCCTGAACATCCTCTAATAAAGAGTCAGGTTCGCAAAGTGCATGTAAACGAGTATTGGGAGGGGAGACAGGTAAATTTTGCCCAAGACTCCAATTGCCAGATCTGTCCACTAAAACGAGCGCAGCAACTGAGACACAATTTTGATAGGCACCCTGATATTCTCCAATGGGCTCACATGCATGAGCAAATCAGGGATGCACGTTGGATGACCGAAATATCCATGAAGGGAATAATGCAATCCGGAAAACAGCTCGATTTCTTCGATGGCAATGGAGTGGGATGTACTGGAGGGTTTTGTACAAGCTAAAAATATCTCCATGCAAACGACCCTATTCGAAAATAAGAACCAAACGGGAGGGGCAGTCATCAGCCCGTGCAAGCAATACCGGTACCAAGTGTGGCGGGAGTACGATGTTAGCCTGGACGAAGAATATGTTTCCTAGAAATCCAAATACCCAAACAGGATCAACTAAGTGCTTATGTCCCCCAAAATCACGAGACCCGTATTGCGGTATCCCGGAGGTAAATTCAAATCGGCCCCCAAGATTATAGAGCACTTTGGGGCGCATGATATACGAGTAGAGCCCTTTGGTGGGGCTTTCTCGGTAACCCTACGTGCCCCAAGGGTATTTACCGAGGTTTACAACGACCGATGGGATTTGGTAGCCAATGTGTTCAGAGTACTGAGGAATCCGATTGCCAGCAAGGAACTGGAAAGGCAACTTACGCTTACCCCCTTCAGCAGAACTGAGTATGAAATCTGCCAAGTGGTAGATCCGGCGATGGATGCTGTAGAAAAGGCCAGAAGAGTGATATTTCGATCCTTTGCCGCCTATAGCGCCGAGGGAGTGAACCCTGGGAGCAAAACCACCTTCCGAAGCAGAATGAGGGAGGGGAATAATAGTCCTGCGGTAGACTTTATGCATTATGCGGAGCATATTGACAGGTTTAGAAAACGGCTCCAGGGGGTCATCATTGAGAATATGGACTACCAGGATGTAATCGACAAATTTGATAGCCCCAAAACCCTCATTTTCCTAGATCCTCCATACGTACATGATACCCGACATAATAAGGGACTTTATGCCTGTGAGTTCACCGATGGAGACCACATCAAACTGGGTAGCCTTGCCAAGCAAGCCCAAGGCATGGTGATTGTGAACGGGTACTCCAATAAGCTATACGAGGAAGAAATTTTCCAAGATTGGCATATGCATACCTTCGATGCACAAGCAGACGGGCAGGCCGAAGGTTCCCAAAAGCGTACGGAGGTTTTGTGGCTCAATGATGCCGCTGAGCAGGCCTATCAAGCTAGGTTAACGCCACTGTTTGCTTCATCAGGATGAGCCTGCAAATAGTACCTATTTCTCAAGCTGAGGCCTTTGCTTTTATAGGACAACACCACAGGCACCACAAACCACCCGCAGGAACTATTTTCCAGGTAGCGGTGGCATTAGGTGATAAAATTGTAGGTGTGGTAACGGTGGGAAGGCCCGTAGCGCGTAACCTCCAAGACGGGTGGACATTAGAAGTCACCAGAGTATGCACCACCGGAGAGAAAAACGCTTGCTCTATGCTCTACGGTGCGGCCTGGAGGTGTACTAGAGGCCTTGGCTACCGAAAGCTAATAACTTATATCCTTTCCTCTGAAACAGGCATGTCATTACGGGGGGCAGGTTGGACACTCATTGGGGAACGCGGAGGAGGTAGCTGGCATCGTAAATCCCGGCCAAGGGTAGATACACATCCCACCCAGCTAAAGCTACTCTATCAGAAGACCGCGTAAAGTTGCGGAATTACCGCAACTTTATAGGATTGGCGTCGTTCCAGTATTCAGACAGAAACTCAAGAATTATGGAAAACAACGTAAGATTATACTCAGTAGACGGTGAAGGACGGTTTTCGAAAGCCACCTTGATGAAAGCGAATGATGAAGTAGACGCCGAATTTTGGCAAGGCCTTGATTTGCTAGAAAAAGGTGAGGCGGTTGGCGAAGGCTTCAATTTTGCTAACATCACGTATTTGGGATTGGGCGTAGAAGAACAGCAAGCGTAATGCTCGAACCCAATCCCCTTTCCCTTAGAGAGCAATTGGGCAAAATAGTATTGCACCGATGCAAACACCTTGGCTTTACCCAAGCTCAACTGGCAGTGAAGTTGGGGACTAACCCTCAACAAATCAGCCGCATGGTAAAGGGTCACCCAGAAGTAGGTTTGGGTATGTTTGAAAAGGCTTTCCATCACCTGGGACTGGACTTGCAAGGTACATTTTTGGTAGAACCAGCCCCCCAGCAATACGAATCCGTTCATGCAAGGATTCTTCAGCCCAAAAATAGCATTGTCAACGTAGGAGAGGTGGAAGCTGTAGAAAACCGAGGAGATGAAGTATGGGTGACACTAAGTAAATCTAGGCTAAAGAAGCTGATACCCCAGGTAGTGATTTACCCGCCCTTTCAGCCGGTATTGATCAAGAAGCAATCTCCATCTTCACCAAAATAGACTCCTTACGATAAAATAATTACTGCCACTTCTACTCGGGCGTAGAAAGAAAAATATCTAATTTTACTTACAATATTGATTCCGCAGGCTATAGGCCTGATCAACAATAGTCTATGCCCCGAAATACCCTTTGGCTGTTTGTGCCCGCCTTAGTGGCGTGCCTACTGGCTTGCCAGCCCGAAGTACCCATTGAGCTATCCGAGCCATCGGAGATTCAAGAACCACAAATCTCTTCAGAGATTGTGTTGGGTAAGCGGCTGAACAATCCCTATTCGCTGAAGAATATGCGGCAAGCCGCCAGGAACCTATCCGGCACCCAACCCGGTGGCGGATCAGGTGAACCCTTGAAGGCTACCCATCTCTATGTGCGCTACCTACCCACGGAGACTGCCCACGTGCAGGCCATCCGGGCGGATACCGCCCTGGCG
>DMST01000449.1:12150-12819 GCA_003454975.1 Cytophagales bacterium
GGCGTGGTTCAACTATCCGCTGGATTATGAAATTGTACAGGGCGGCTCTACCTACCACGACCCTAACCTTCCCACCGGGGTCATAGGCGCGTTTTACACGGTAGTGCCGGTGGGTAACCCCCTCCCTGCGGGACCTTATGAGTTGCTAGACTCCTGCTATCAGCCTTCGGACGAAACCTTGTCAGCAGATGTGAGGGCAAAGGTTGGGGTTTCCTTTGCTAAATTGGAGGAGGAAGCTTTCCGTATCACGGGTAACCTACCCGAAGAGCACCGCACCTCTCGTGGGGAAAGGCTATTCCCCAGCAAGAAGTTTCCCACGGGCAGGTTTCGCATGCTCCAGCCTTCCAGTAATACCTACGTACCCTTCAGACGGGTGCGGGTGCGCTGCCGGAGCCTAACCAACGTAGCTACCGCCTACACCGACGCCTACGGGAACTACACGATGACGGTGGGCTTCCGGTACAACCCCACCTACAGTATTGAGCTAACGAACGCGGCGGGATTTACTCTGCACGGTCGGGCCGATTTCGTGCAGCCCACCACTTTCACCTACGGCATACACGCCAACGAAGGCTGGGGGCAAGACTTTAACGCCGCGGCGTCCATCTGGACCTTCGCCACGGTCAACAACGCTTCCTACGACTATTACACCCGCTGTAGTGCCCACGT
>DMST01000449.1:12890-15653 GCA_003454975.1 Cytophagales bacterium
CCCCACCCAGCCGCCTCAAAATATGGGTCTACAACATCCCCGGAACCAACCTCATCACGGGCTCAGCGCCTATGCTCAGCAAAACCTTCGGGTTGACTGGTTTTAATACCGACAACAACGTGGTAGATTTTTTGCTCAACGCGAACCGAATTACCGTGAGTTTGAACGTGGTAGCTAGCCTGACCAAGTTTCTCCAACCCGACATTACACTATTTATCCGGAATGGATACACGGGCAATGAGATCATCCACCGAGTGGTATACCACGAGCTGGCCCATGCGAGCCACTGGCGGATAGTGGGCAATACCTTCTGGCAGCGGTACATCAACTATATCATCTCGTATGGTATTACCAACCCGCCCTATGGGGACGGTATGGGGGTAAATGCCGAACTTTGTGGGGTAGGCGAAATGTGGGGCAACTACTTTGGTGCTGTTATTGAAAGGGAGGTGTACGGTAGGGTGCCTAGTTTTACTGGAACCTGGACTTGGCTGGATGAGGATGAGGATTGGTACAACCCTGGTTTTTTGCGCAAAGCAGATAGCATCGCAGACATCTCAACGGCGGAGGTGTTTTCTTCTATCGGAGCCAGTACGCAAAGTTTTAATACCCTGATTTATCAGCTTCAACTCAGGACGAATTTTGACAATCTAGTACAAGAGAAATATGACTTCTATTCTGATTGGCCATAGAGTACAAGCGTTACTGCTTCCATTAAGCCTACTGATTTGTGCGGGGTGCTGGAATGTTGTTGAACCCAATCGCTACGATGCCTATGTGGTCAATCAGACTTCAGAGGCTTTCAACATACTCAACAATCAAACGCGAGACACCACCAGCGGAGGATATATCCTTCCCGGTGAATCGTTTTATTTCTCGGGTCAGCCGGGCCTTTCTGATGAGGATGACCCGGTGGAAGATTTCTTAAACAGCTTGGTGAACTTTCAGAGTACGGTAGAAATCATTCGCGAAGACTCAGTACTGGTTACCTGGCAAGGACCTGCCCGTGCTATGGGCGAAGGGGTAAATCACTTTTACAACTACGACGCCTGGGAGGTATCCTTTGAGAGGAACGAGTTTGACGAAGGTATTTATACCCTTAAATTCTTTATCACGGAGTCCGACTTGCAACCGTAAGCAACACCTGATCCCATAGGACTACGAACCGGACTCAGGAGTCTTGGGTCCGGTGATTTCAAACTCATATATATAGTTGAATAAAGCGACGGCCCTCGGTGCCAAGGGTCGGTTAGATGGTATTTGCTTTAGCTTTTTCAAATACCGGTACAGCGTAGAAAGTGAAATACCCGTTGCATCAGCCAATTGTTCGCGCGTCATTACCACAGTTGGCCTGGGTACACTATCCGGTACATCGCTATAAGTTGCTTCAAGGCCCCCACCCGTCAGCATGTCTTTCACTGCCTAAAATTACCATTTTTCTTCATTTAACCGGCCTCCGAATCGGTCAAAATCGGTCAGAATCGGTCAAAATCGGTCAGAATCGGTCAAAATCGGTCAGAATCGGTCAAAACCGGTCAGCGCCCCCGGCACATGCCCCACCTTAGGCACTCCAAACACGGACCTAAGACTGTCGGCGCATGCCTCTAGACTCAATCATTGCCGGAATACCCAAGACCTTAGCTACCACGTTCAAGATGCTGGCTTGGTCTGTTTTTGCTACCGAGCAGGGACTCATGCCTCAGCAGATTCCCATCATTCAGTGGGATACCGTAGCCACGGGCGTAGTCACCTACGCCTTCAATGCCTTGGTGCTTGTGGTGCTTACGGCGGTGTTTACCAAACTCATCAAATCGCCCCTTCATACCCTTCTCGACTGGATCAAGAACAAACTTAACCTAGCCTTCTGGTGGGTTTGGGAACGTATCGTTAAAGCCTTCATCGTTTGGTGTTGGAAAGGGTTTCTTAGTACCCGTTTCGGCAAATGGTGTGTGCTATTAGTACTATTCTTCACCCAGCGAATACCCTGGTACATCGGGGTAGGCCTGCTTATTTTCCTTATGGGCGTGTTTGCGGTGGTAGTTCACATCATTCACCCGGAGGGCCTGTGGTAATCAAGACGAAACATATCGTCCTGGCGGGAGCGGCCATCTTGCTGTCTGCGGGCGCTGCACAGGCCGCCAAGGCCTACACCGCTTCCAACCGGCTACAGCTCTTTATCACGGGGCTCGATTTTCCCGGCTATACCCTCACACAGGCCAAAGAGAAGGGCACCATACCCCTTCAAATCAACCTAGCCCTCTACAACTATACCGATACCACGGTGACGGTAGAGGACTTGGCTACCACGGTATTCACCCGCAACCAAGGGGGCGACTGGAATCCCATTGGGGCCGGCAGCCCGGGGCACCTCCAGATAGCGCCCGGTCAAACCCAACAGTCCATCGTGTTGGAAGTGCCCATCTTCCAGTTGGGCCTCACCATCTTCGACATTGCCTCCTCACTACTGCGCAACCAAGCCCTGCAAAATGACTTTCGGGTAACCGTGAAGGGAACTGCCCTGGGCATTCGGTTGCCTTTGGCCGATGAAGAGTTTCTGTTTTCGGAAGATGCCAACGCCCCCCAAGGGCAAGTAAACGGCCTGGGCTTGGTGAGCAAGCACCACCGCAAGGTGAAGCCCGGCGACGAATGGGCGCAATACTTTGACGGGCTGGATGAGATAGGCAAAGAAATACGACTGCCCAAGGGTTCGCAGAGCGACACCCAAAAAGACATTGTACGGATAGCCCACCAGTGTTCCTGGCA
>DMST01000449.1:15691-16186 GCA_003454975.1 Cytophagales bacterium
CAGTGTTCCTGGCAGGTGCGCCGTTTGGCTCCGCACCTGCGGGGCCAGACCAAGCTGGAGACAGCCAACAACATCTGGACGTTCTGCTACACCCACTTCCAGTACAAGGAGGACCGGAAAGACCGGGAAGAACTACGCACGCCCGCACGGGCCTGGCACGACCGCAAGTCGGGTATCGACTGCGACTGCTTTAGCATACTGGTGCTCGCCCTGTGCAACGAGCTGGGGCTGGAGGCGGTGGTGCGCATGACGGCCTACACCGAAGACGGTGACTGGGGACACATCTACGTGATCATACCGGTGCACCGGGAATCCTCCATGGAGGTACGCAGCCAATACTACGTCATCGACCCCGTGCTTACGGGCTTCAACGTGGAAGAACCCTTTGACCGGGGCGAAGCCAAAGACCTTACGTTTATGCCAAACCGAGATACCGACACGGAGCGGGTCATGCTCAACGGCCCCGGGGCCGCTTCTACCAGCACAGCCACCTAC
>DMST01000449.1:16222-16461 GCA_003454975.1 Cytophagales bacterium
CAGGCCCCGGGCGCCTTTACCCAAGGCATCAGCAAGTGCGACGGGACTGCCCTGGGCGCACCCACTGCTACCCAACAACCGGTGGTGACCATTCCCGGCGATGCCTTTTTGCCTACTCAGGCTACAGGAGAGGTGGCCGCTCAGCACTATGCCGCCAGCGAGAAAGAGCTGATGCGGCAAACACTGGCTATGCTGGAGCAAGACCCCCAACTCAGGGCCTTGCATCCGCCCGAGCTGCC
>DMST01000085.1:0-2040 GCA_003454975.1 Cytophagales bacterium
CTCTACACTTGAGAGTAGCAGGCCGTCGGTATCATAAAAAGCAACCTTGCCGTTGTCTTGGGTATTGTCAGCGCCAAGGGCTACAGCCACAATACCGTTAGAGAATGATACGCTCTGGGCAGCATCACCCAGGTCTCCAAATTCTACTGATTTTACCAGGGTAATGCTTGTAGGATCAGACACATCGTAGATGTCTAAGCTTTTCGTACTACCGTTGGTAGAGAAAATTTGCTGGGTTTCAGGATCGTAGGCAATGATCTCCGTTCCTCCGTCGTCGAAATCGCCGGGGGCAGTAACGGAGCCTAGCACCTCCAGTTTAATTTGGGCGGCAGCCGGTAAGGCCAAACCAAGCCCTAACATGGCTAGGAATAGGTAGTTGAAGTAGCGGTTCTTCATATACTGCGATAAGTTTGATGTTCAATGAGCAAGGTAGAGCCGCTATGTAGGTTGGTTATGTAGTGTATATGATGTTTGTGTTAAGGGGAGTGCACACCAAGGTTAAACAAGACCCGTTGATAAAAAAATCGCAGATTTACGCTCAGCTGAACCCAAATCTGCGACAATCCATTGGATTATTTTTCTGCTACTCTCGGTTCTTTTTACGACGCAGGAAATACCAAACGATCAGTACAAGCCCAATAAGAGTGAAGGGCCAGATCCGCAAGAAAAATAAAAGTAACGTAGTCAGTATATCCCAACCATCCTGCAATGCCTTGGTAATTTCGGAGGGGTCATCGTTTACCTCCGGAGTATCTATGTATTCATAGATGTTAATGGTTAGGGTACTCAAGCTTACCTGGTTAGTTAGGTATCTGAGTCGTCCTTCCATCCGTTCGATTTCAGTACGTACCTGATTCAATTTCCCCTCTACCTGCAACATGTCCTCTACGGTATTGGCCTTCTTGAGTAGCTCCAGATACCGGACCTCCAGTTCACGTTTGGACTTGCGGCGAGCTTCCAGATCTACAAACTCTTCACTTACATCACGCACCGAAATGTTGCGGTGGTCAAAGGCACGTACGCCCGAGCTAATTTCCTCCACTAGGGCATCGAACCGATCGGCAGGCACCCGAATCTCCAGGGTGGTTTGTACCTGGTTGTAGTGTGTCTGGTCCTCGTCTCGTGTGGTGTAACCCTGGTACTTGGGCAATAAGGCCAGTATAGCCCGGCGAACTGAATCTTTGCCCTTGGCTTCCCATTGCAGGTTGCCGTTTTTTATGAGCTTGCGCTCTACCGTGGGGGTAGCGCTGTTGCCAGGTTCAGCGGGTGATAAGGCCTGGTTAGTAGAAGTGGGAGCCATGGCAGCCCCATCAGCAGGGTCTTCATACTCCGCTAAGTATGCATTCCCTGGGGCGTCTGCTGCTTCCGTCTGGTAAGCGGCTTCTCCATAGCCGCCTTCTTTCTCGCACGCAGCCAAAAGCCCTGCTAAAACGACTATGCCCCAGGTGAAAAATTGAATCTTGTTCATCGTGTATTGTATAGGTTGTTTCAACAATGCGATGTGTAAACCATAGAAATTCCACATCGAAGCATTGAATTTCATAACACCTGACCGAAAAACAGCATTTACAAAATTCCATCCTCAGCATCTTGCATTGCTATCGCACCTTTGAAGAAACAAAAACGCAAACAACATGAACGTAACGTTTATCGGTCTGGGCATTATGGGTAGCCGCATGGCCAAACATATTCTCTCCGTTTCCAATATCTCACTAACGGTGTATAATCGCTCGGCAGAAAAGGCAGTAGCACTGAAGGAAGCAGGCGCTACCGTCGCCACTCGGTTACCAGAGGCAGTGCAGGATGCCGATGTGGTGGTCACTATGGTGTCTACCCCTGAGGTGGTAGCCGCACTGGCGGCCAGTCAGGAGGGTTTTCTGCCCGCTATGCGCCAGGGTAGTTTGTGGGTAGACCAAACCACCGTAGCACCCGAGCATGCCCGCAGGTCTGCAGGGTTGGCAAAGGCGCATAAGGTCCGCTTTGTAGAGGCACCTGTACTGGGTACCAAAGGCCCTGCAGAAGCCGGCGAACTTGTGATGT
>DMST01000085.1:2096-8363 GCA_003454975.1 Cytophagales bacterium
TGGCGGGCGGCGCTGCCGAGGATGTAGCCGAAGCCCAACCGCTATTTGAAGCCATGGGCAAAAAAACGAACCATCTGGGCGAGGTAGGCAAGGCCGCAAGTATGAAGCTATTGGTCAACTATATGCTGGCCCAGTCGGTAGCAGCCTTCTCCGAGGCAGTAAGCTTGGGCATTAACCTCGGTCTGGACCAAAAGCTGATCCACAATGTGCTTACCGGCACTCCGGTGGCTGCCCCCGTATTGGGCGTTTTAAAAGGTAAGCTGGAAGCAAAAGACACCACGCCCAACTTCCCGCTCTACCTTATGCATAAGGACTTACGCCTGGTAGCCGATGCCGGGTACGCTTCCAACACTCCCCTACCCTTGGCGAATGCCGCCAAAGAATTGTACGCTCAGGCCAAGGCCGCCGGGTTGGGCGATACAGACTTTAGTACGCTGTACCATCATATGATGAACGAACAATAAGTGTAGGATACATTCCGCACAGCAATAGCAAACACCTTACCTTTCAATAGATTGGGCGTATGTGGAGAAGTTAGCAGGTTTTGGTAGAAATCCGGTGGGCCTTGGTTTTTCCAGCGTTTGCCATCGCCCTATCGCTTCCCATCTAGACGCAACTGCAACCGCTGGGCATCGATGTTGCCAGGATCCAGCTCCAAAGCCCGTTCTACATAGGTACGGGCTTGGGCCCATCGGGCTTCTTTCTCATTGAGAATACCAGCCACTACATAGTACTTAGGCACATCTGTGGGTACCGCCTGCTTGAGCTGATACAGATACTCATCGGCCTTGGCTGTCTTCCCCAGGTCAGCATATAACTGCGCTCGGTAGCCCATCAGAAAAGGGACGGCATTCAACAATCGGGTGTGGTCCATATCTGCCAACGTATCCAGGGCCGCCTGCGGTCCGTGGTTATAGTTGATCACTTCTATGTACTCGCTGATGTAGTAAACCTCGTCCTTGTACTTGCGCACGAGCCCCCGCAGGTTTTCCTCTGCTAATCGCAAGGCTTTTTGGGCTTGGGCGCTAATCTCTGCTTGGGTGGCAGTGCTCGATTCACGCAGATTGGTAAGGATCATCAACTCTACAAAATTAGCCAGCAACGCCTGTTCATCGGCAGGAACGGACCCCAAGCCCGCTTGCACTTGATCCAACAGCTGCACACGCTCCAGGGAGTCCTTGGATAGACGAGCTACCTGACAGGCAGCCAGCAAAAAGTCAGGATCGTGGGCCAAAGCTTCCCGAAAGTACACTTCCGACTGGGTGTATTGCCCATAGTCCATAATGGCCTGCCAGCCTTGCGTGTAAGCAATAGAGGCGTCATGGGAATCGGTACTATGACCAAGAGACTGAGCAATTATTGGGAAATTTCCCAGTAGCAATGCTCCTAGCAGGCCTATTCGTATGATTGCTTTCAACATTCCTTATCTTCTATGGTCAAGTATTTCTCCGTACTCCTCACCATACGAAGGAAACTTTCAGCCCTCCGTATGGGTCCAATTTAAATTAGTGCTCTCACTATCAGATACCTTACCGTACCCCCCTCCCATGGCAACTAGGTTAGAACAGCCCAGATATTCTCCCCTCAGCATCTATATGCATGTGATTGGCAGACGGCTCAGCCGGTAGGCCGGGCATCCGCATGATTTCACCTAAGATGGGGATCACGAATCCGGCGCCCACAGCAAACTCAAACTCCCGCACGGTCACCCGAAAGTCTTTGGGCCGAGCCAACTTGCGGTCGTTATCCGAGAAAGATTTCTGCGTTTTCGCCATGCACACGGGTAACTCTCCCAGTCCCAGTCGCTCAATGTTTTTGAGGCCGCGCTCGGCCTCCTTCGTATAGTCCACCCCATTAGCTCCGTACACCTCACGGGCAATGCGCTCAATTTTGGTTTGCATGGGCTCTTTCCACTGATACAGCGGTTGGAAAGGCTCTATTTGTGCCTCCGCCGCTGCTGATACGGCCTCGGCCAGTTCTGTCATGCCAGCACCACCCTGGGCCCACCCCTGGGCCACAATGGCTTTGACCCCCAGCGCCGCGCAGCGTTCCTGCACCAGCCGTATTTCCTCTTCGCTGTCGGCAGGAAAGGCATTAATGGCTACAATCGGCTTCAGGTTAAACTTCAGCATGTTCTCCACGTGCTTTTCCAGGTTGGGCAAGCCTGCCCGTACCCGGTCAGGATGCGGTGTACCAAGAGCATCCTTGGGCGCTCCCCCGTGGTGGCGCAGGGCTCGAACGGTGGCTACAATGACCACCGCCTTGGGTTGTAGTCCTGCCTCCTGGCATTTAATGTCCAGAAACTTCTCAGCACCCAAATCAGCCCCAAACCCCGCTTCAGTCACCACATATTCACCGAGGGATAGGCCCATTTTGGTCGCCAAAATGGAATTGGTGCCTTGGGCAATGTTCGCGAAGGGCCCTCCGTGCAATAGCGCAGGATTGCCTTCCAGGGTCTGTACCAGATTGGGCTTGATGGCATCCTTCAGTAAAATAGCCATGGCATCTGCTGCATGCAGGTCCCGGGCGTAGACCGGAGATCGGTCGAAAGTAAAACCCACCAGAATGTTACCCAGGCGTCGCTTCAGATTCTCAAAATTTTTGGCCATACACAAGATGGCCATCACCTCCGAAGCCGGAGTAATATTGAACGTTTCCTGCCTTGGTATGCCATTGCCAGTGCCCCCTAAACCAATGGTAATGTGCCGTAAGGCACGATCGTTCATGTCCATCACTCGGCGCCACAACACACGCCGCGGGTCCAACCCCAACCCGTGCTTCCGGCTTTGCAGGTTGTTATCAATAAGGGCAGAGAGCAAATTATTGGCTTTCTCTACTGCAGAAAAATCACCTGTAAAGTGCAGGTTGATGTCTTCCATCGGCAGCACTTGTGCATGTCCGCCCCCAGCAGCTCCACCCTTCATGCCAAATACCGGACCCAGGCTAGGCTCTCGCAGTACGACCACGGCTTGCTTACCCATCCGGTTGAGGCCATCGGCCAGGCCAATAGAGGTAGTGGTTTTTCCCTCTCCAGCCGGCGTGGGTGTCATGGCTGTTACCAGTACCAGATGGCTTTGGCTAATCTTCTGCGGATCGATGAGAGACAAGGGCAACTTGGCCTTGTATCTACCGTAGGGTTCTAACTGGTCTTGGGGCACGCCGATACCTTCGGCAATTTCCCATATCGGCTTGAGGGTGGCTGACTGGGCAATGGCTAAATCAGGTGGATTGGTTTTCGTCATATAAGGGCAAAATAGGTGCTTCTCAATATGGAAAACCCGCACCGTTTAGGATGTACCCTTCATCACATAAAGCCGTTTCTCTTCTTTCATCCTCTGGCTGCTAGTAGGATGACTTCACATGCCAAACCGTAAAACCAGAAACCTGCTCCTCACCCACTCACCAAATGTATAGCACCACTCCAAGGGAATCTCAAATCGTTACCACCTCCCCATCCTCAGGGATCCGTAGTTTCTCAGCCGCCACAGATGCCTGATCTGCAGCATCCCGCAAACTATCCCGGGTTACGTGGCAGTGGTCCAAGGCTTCCATGTGAATGGCTACCAATGTAGCCCATGGGGCTTGTTGTGCCACGGTCATCACCTCCTGCTCATCCATCAGAATGGGATTCTGTTCGTGCCCCGGGATGATGGCCCCACCACTATTCAGCACTACCACTTCCGGCCGGTGTTGGGTGAGGGCATCCGAGACTTCATCGGTCCAGATGGAATCGCCCACAATGTATACTGTAGGCTCTCCCTCCGCCTTCAGCACAAAGCCTGATACTGGCCCCATGGCTTCCAATATGGCGCCGCTTCCGTGTTTGCCCCCTGTGCGGGTAATGGTAATACCTTCCCAATACACCCCTTCATGCACTACCTGCGCGGCCATAAAACCCTTTTCCTGCATCAGATCTTCTTCTGGTGGTTGGCAAAACAGCGGCAAGTCCTTGGACAACAAGTCCATGGCAGCCGGGTCAAAGTGGTCACCGTGGCGGTGTGTCACCAGTACTGCATCTACCCCATCCAGCACTTCTTCTACAGGCATCGGCAGCTCCACGACGGGGTTGGGTGCTACGCCTCCAAAAGAAGGCAAGGAACCTTTTGCCCCTAGCATCGGATCGACCAGTAGGGTCTTCCCAGCATAGGTAAGCTTAAGTGTGGCATTGCGAATGAGTTGCAGTTGCATGTTGGTAGTGATTTAGGTGTTGATTAATGATACAGAATCCGAAGTGCAAAAAGAAACCCCGACACTCAGGAGCGCCGGGGTTATATGTGGTCAATTAGAATATGCCTGCTTAGGCCAGAGCCTCGCTAATGCGCTCAGCAGCATCCTTCAAAAGGATGGCCGAGGTCACTTTCAAGCCAGACTCATCGATAATCTTGGCGCCTTCCTCAGCATTAGTTCCTTGCAAACGAACGATGATGGGTACCTTGATATCGCCAATGTTTTTATAAGCTTCTACTACCCCGCTAGCTACGCGGTCTCCGCGTACGATACCACCGAATACGTTGATCAGGATGGCTTTCACATTGGGGTCTTTCAAAATGATGCGGAAACCGGCTTCTACGGTTTTGGCGTTTGCGCCACCCCCTACGTCCAGGAAGTTAGCCGGATCACCACCGCTCAGCTTGATCATGTCCATGGTAGCCATGGCCAAACCGGCACCATTCACCATACAGCCTACGTTACCGTCCAACTTCACGTAGTTAAGGCCGCTCTTGCTGGCTTCTACTTCCAAAGGATCTTCCTCGGAATAGTCCCGCAAGTCTTCCAGATCATGATGACGATACAGGGCATTATCGTCCAGGTCTACCTTGGCATCAACTGCCAAAATTCGGTTGTCCGAAGTTTTCAAGGCAGGGTTGATCTCGAACATAGCAGCATCCGAACCTTCGTAGGCACGGTACAGGGCCCCGATGAACTTCACCATCTCTTTCATGGCTTTGCCTTCCAGCCCCAAAGCAAAGGCTACCTTACGGGCCTGGAAACCCTGTAGTCCTACCCGAGGATCTACGTATTCCCGAATGATAGCATCAGGATTGCTCTCGGCTACTTCTTCGATATCCATACCGCCCTCACGCGAAGCCACGATTACATTGCGGCTAGTAGCACGATCAAGTAGGATGGATACATAAAATTCTTTGGTCTCTGACTCGCCAGGATAGTAAACGTCCTGGGCTATAAGCACCTTATTTACTTTCTTTCCTTCGGGACCGGTTTGCTTGGTCACCAAGGTACCGTTCAGGATGGCTTCTGTTTTGGGAACTACTTCATCACGATTCTTGGCCAGCACTACACCGCGCGAACCAGTCTCTTTCACTTCCCCCTTACCACGGCCACCCGCGTGAATCTGGGCCTTGATTACATACCATTCGGTGCCAGTTTCGGCATTGAGCTGCTTGGCAGCATCCAGGGCTTTTTCAGGGTTGTCTACCACAATTCCTTCTTGTACAGTAACTCCGTACTTTTTCAGAATTTCTTTGGCCTGGTATTCGTGTATATTCATCCCGAGCGTTTGATTTTTGTGCGAAAGTAGTGGCTTTGGTGCACAGAAACAACCCAGCCTGTAGGGCTAGGCAAACGATTGCAAATCATAATTTCAGAAGGGCCCGAAAGTCACGGACCAGACCGTCTTGTAAGCAGCTAGCTTTCCAGAAAAAAATTGCCTTTCCGAACCTCAGAAAGTAATCAGTCACCGGACAATTGCTTACTCCTCTTCTAGAAAAGATAGGTCCTCATCGGCCTCCCAATCCATATCAATTTCCAAGTCCAGGTTTTCCAGATCCTCGGTATCCTCTAGCGTCCAATCTTCTTCGCTCAATTCGTTGCTACCAACATCCAATAAGTCTTCTTCCTCATGCAGATCCCCTGCATCGTCAAAGTGAAGTTCGTCTAAATCGTCTTCGTGCATTGGTATTACTATTTGGAAGAAAAATTAAAGAATTGACCCGAGTATTCGGTCCTCCCATTCCAAAATTATATACAACTTTAACGCACGCTACACCAAAAAATAACAATGCCACTTTCCATCCCATTGCCCCAATCCAGCGTCTCGCTCACCTATCGGAAGCTTACAACCACGGATGCACCCAGTCTCTATGCGGAGTTGATGTCGCACGCTGAATCATTAACCTTCCTTACGTATGCTCCCCACTCTAACCTACAGGAAACCCAACAATTTATTGAGCAGGCCTTGAGCGAATGGGAAACCGGACCAAAGTATAATCTGGGTATTGTGTGGCAGGCCACCGGCGAGTTGGTAGG
>DMST01000085.1:8393-21889 GCA_003454975.1 Cytophagales bacterium
AGGCACCTTGGCGATCATAGACGAGGGCGGCCGCGCCTATTTTGGCTATGCCATTTACCCGGGCTGGCGCGGCAAGGGCATTGCTACCGAAGCTTCCCGATGGGCTATCCAATTGCTGAAGCAACATCCTGAGATTTTTCGCATTTACGCGTTTTGTGATGCCGAACACGAAGCCTCCAAAGCTGTGCTTCGCAAAGCAGGATTGGTAGAGGAAGCCACCTTACATCGGTGGATGCGATTTTTGAATCAAGGATCCAAGCCCAAGGATTGCACCTTCTTTTTCCTTCCCACGGAAGCGTAATTCTACCACTTCGACCAAGATCCAGTTTTCGTATATTGCCTTGTCTATTCTATCGACGAAATAATAATCCAAATAATACCCGTTATCGTTATAATTAACAGCTATAACACCTAATTATTACCCAAAACAAAATCTATACACCAAAGGCATGCTTACCTTATTATACCAATATGCCAATATGACCCTAGGAGAATCGTATCTAGTGGGCGAGATAGACCCCAACGGTGCACTTGAAAAATTTCAAGAATTTCCTTGGCAAGAACAATTGGCCGAGTTTCAGGAGAAGGAAATAAATGCTCCTACGTACTGGTTGAAAAACTCAAAAACCCAACAGGAATTTATTGCGAGCATTGTAACCCAAGACAATTTTTATGTCTGTATGACCGAAAATCAGATCAAAAGAACTTTGGGCTTATTTCCGGTAAAAAGCAAAGTAAATCACAGTGCGTACGGTCTTTCGCTGGAGGAAGTAGCCAAAGGCTTGGAGTTGTATCTGGAAGGGAACCCTGAAGCTCTCGTACAATACCTCGAAGAAAAATCACAAAGCGTTTCCGCTTAATCATACAAAAGCCTCTCGTTGGTTGTATTCAACGAGAGGCTTTTATTTTCCAATTCACTAATTGGACTATAGGAAGTTTAAACGACTAAGGAAATTATCCTTATAACTCGCCCCAATCGGAATCCCTTTCTCTTTTATCATTATAGAATTGTCTTCCAGGGCTTCGATATGGCCTACATTCACGATGTAGCTACGGTGTACCCGAGCAAAATAACGCTCTGGTAGCCGTTTTTCTATCCCTTTCATGGTGCTGTGCACGATGTACTTCTTCTTCTCGGTATTGATCACCACATAGTCCGCCAAGGCTTCAATGAACTGAATGTTGTCCATCGTGATCTTCACGATCTTAGCATCCGTTTTCACATAGATGTTATTCTGATCGCTATCCTTCAGCTTCCGCTGGAAAGCTTCAATATTTTCCTTGGCTTTGGTAACCGCCTTGAGGAAACGGCTATACTCAATGGGTTTTACCAGATAATCAGTAACGGCAGCTTCGAAGGCTTCTGGTGCATAGTCGCGTGCCGAAGTGACCATAATCACCTCGATCGAGTTGTCTATGGTTTTCAACAGGTCCATCCCCGACATTTCGGGCATCTCCACATCCAAAAAGAGTATATCTACATCCTCTTCCATGAGGATATTAGAAGCATCGATTGCACTTTCGCAAACGTGGTCTAACCGCAGGAAATTGGTCTTTTTTACGTAGTGTTCAACAATTTGACGCGACGTTTGGTCGTCGTCCACCACCATACATTTCAGCTTCATGAGGGCGTTTTTTAAAGTAGGGTTGGCTTAAAACTAAATAAATTGTGGAACAATTCGAGTGATTAGCGGAAAAAGCCCTCAAGCAGTTTTCACTTCCCCCTGCTGCATGAGCCGGGCTACATATTTACCGAGGATATCAAACTCCAGATTTATAGTATCTCCCGCCTTGAGCTGATGAAAGTTTGTGTGCTCAAAAGTGTAGGGGATTATGGCCACCCGAAACGAATCATCCGTCACGTTGAAACACGTAAGGCTAGTTCCGTTGATACAAACACTCCCTTTCTCTACCAGCACATGGCCTTGAGGCGTAAAGGAGAAATCGAACAACCAGCTGCCGTCTACTTCCTGCACCTGAGTACAAGTTCCGGTTTGGTCTACGTGGCCCTGAACAATGTGACCATCTAGCCGGCCGCCCATCATCATACTACGTTCCAAATTCACCTTGGACCCTACATGCCAGGCCCCCAAGTTGGTTTTCTGGAGCGTCTCATCAACGGCCGTTACTCTATATTCCTCAGCTCCGGTACTAACTACCGTTAGGCAAACACCATTGTGGGATACGCTCTGGTCAATTTTGAGTTCTGAAGCCAAAGCACTTTCAATATCAAAATGCACGTTGGTACCATCCTGCACAATATTTTTGACGGTACCTAAAGCTTCAATAATTCCAGTGAACATGGGTAGTTTTTTCTGCAAATATACCAACCTCATCCTCTTTTAGTTCCCTATCCAGGATTCCTACTGCACTTGAGCAGTCATAATGCATAAGTAAGTCTTGAGTACTGCCACAAATAGGGGCAGGTATTTTTGCATGAAAAACATACAGTAGTAATGCTATTACGTATAGAGTAGCTTATTTTAAAGTTTTAATTAGCGAATTGCACTCCTAACTAAGCCTAGACTTACCTACATATGGGGGACATCACCAAAGGGCTACTGCTACTTATCAGTTTATTCATGTCTTGCCAACAAGGTTGGGGGCAGCGCTCTGAGGTGCAATTTCAGCAGTTGTCTCCCCGCGAAGGCCTCTCACAAGGCACCATTTTTTCCATCGTTCAAGACGATTGGGGGTTTATGTGGTTTGGCACGGCCGATGGCCTCAACCGATACGACGGTTACAGTTTCACCAATTACTACTTCGACAAAAACGACAGTACCTCCCTAAGCGATAATGGGATAAGGGCCCTGGCCACCACCTTTGATGGCTGCCTTTGGGTAGGCACACAAAATGGTCTCTGCAAATACAACCCAGAGCGTGATGAGTTTATCCGGGTTCATGAAAAGGTTGCTCTACCCAACCATTACATCACTACCATTGCGGTAGCACCCGACAGTACCTTGTGGGTGGGTACTCAGGCAGGCCTGGTGAATATCTCAATGGACTTGCAGGAGGTGCGCACGTACACTAGCGCCCCCTACTTGCCTGACAATCACATTACCGCCCTGGCCTGGGGAAGCTACCAGACACTGTGGATTGGGACACAAGCCGGGTTGGCAAAAATGCAGCAGACCGAAGGGGGTGGCCAGAAATTTGAAACGGTTCATCACCCGGCCTTCGATGATCAAAACATCCATGCCATTGCACCCAGCCAATACGATGCCCTTTTTGTGGGTACTGACCGAGGCCTTTGGGAGGGCAATCAGTCGCCTATGGCCACACCCATGCCGGTAACCTCCCGGTCGCCTAATGCCACCATCTCACTGGGCTTTGACCCTAGTCATAATGAGCTATGGGTAGGCAACCTGCATGAGCTGGTGCGGTATTCTCTAAATAATGATGCGGAACCGGAGAGGTTCAGTTCCAACCAATTGGCGAGAAACTCCCTGTCGGACAACACCATCATGAGTATGTACCAAAGCCGAGAAGGCATTTGGTGGTTTGGGGCCAGCAGTGGGCTTAATCTTTTCGATCCAGCCTCCATCAAATTTGGTAACTATTCACTTACCGAAAACGGAACCCTGGACCTGGTAAACAACCGCGTATGGAAAGTACTAGCCCAGGATGGGGGCGGGTACTGGCTGGGCACAGAGGGAGGATTGGTATTGGTAATGCCCAACATGGGGCTTACGCGTTTTCAGGCAGAACCCGGGAAGCCTGGGGCGCTACAGGAGAACCGAGTACGCGCCCTGGCCAATGGCCCTGATGGCAACTTGTGGGTGGGTACGGAATATGGACTACACAGCCTAGACCCCTCTACTCAGAAGTTTACCCACTATCTATTCGAAGAGGCTGACCAGGCTGCCCGTGGGGTAGGCAACCTCATACAATCCTTATACTGGGAAACACCGCGCAAACTCTGGTGTGGAACGGACAACGGGATTTTCATTTTTGATCCTGTAACAGCCCAAACGAAAAGAATAAAGGCAAAGCCTGGCCAACAGGAGCGGCTACAGAGCAACAATATTGTTTTCATTTATCAGGATAAGGAGGACGACTTATGGGTAGGCACTCCCCAAGGACTCCACCGACGTACGGCAGCGGATGATCTCTACGAGGTCTTTCAGCATGACCCACAGGATACTACCACTTTGGTAAGCAATGAGCTCCGATCCATTCTGCAAGACTCACAAGGAAGACTATGGCTGGGCACGCGCAATGGGCTAGACCTCATGTTGCCCAATGGTACCTTCAAACACTATGACAAAAGGCACAACCTACCCAACCACGTCATTTATAGCATACTAGAGGATGACCGGGAAAGGCTATGGGTTAGCACGAATCGTGGTATATCCGTATTCACCATACCCCAGGAAACTTTCCGCAACTTTGGTGTACTGGACGGACTACAGGGCAATGAATTTAATACGCAGGCAGCAGACAGGACCGAAGATGGAAAGTTGATTTTTGGAGGCATCAACGGGTTCAACACTTTCTATCCGGACAGCCTGACTTTCAATGAGTTTCGTCCCCCCACCTTTATCAACCAAATAGACCTTGCCGGAAAGGAACTTCAGATCGGGAGCCAGTTACTGCCCAAATCGCCGTTGGTCCTGGATACACTTTGGTTGAATTATGACCAAAACTTCCTGACCGTACATTTTACGGGGCTTAGCTTTACCAACTCACAAAAGAATACGTACCAATACCGCCTCATTGGTATACGCGACAGCTGGATAGACTTGGGCACACAGCGTTTCGCTTCGCTTACCAATCTTCCGGGAGGTACGTTCACTCTGGAAGTACGCACCTCCAACAATGACAATTTTCGGAGCGAGAAACCTGCCCGCCTCGTGTTGATCATCCAACCTCCCTTTTACGAGACTACGTGGTTTCGCATAATTGTGGCCCTCATCATTCTTATTGCCGCCCTGGGAATATTCCAGCAACGCGTGCAAAGTATTCAACGCCAGAAAGAGAGACTGGAACAGACCGTAGTAGAGCGTACTACGCAAATTCAGCAGCAGGCTTCCTCCTTGGCCCAACAGGCCCAAGAGCTAAAACGGAACTATGAGGATGCTAAGGTAATGGCCGACATTGGCCGGGAAATCACCTCGCACATGAACGGCAGCGAACTGGTTCATTTCCTCTTTAAGCAGCTGAGTGGATTCATGGACATTCAGACCTTGGTGGTGGGGCTCAACAATCTGGAACGGAATAGACTGGAACTAATGGGCGTGCAGCACCCCAATAAGTCTATCCCCTTTCATTGGCATGGTTTAGAGGAAGTACACCTGCCCGGAGTGTATTCTCTGGTAAACGAAAAGACGCTATTCTTCAGTTCGTACGCAGAAGATTATGCCCGGACCATTGGTAATACCATACCCCCCAGTTTTACAGAAAACATGCCCCAGTCGGTCATCTACGTTCCGTTTTACAAGCATGACCAAGCCATAGGTGTGATTTCCGTTCAGAGCCTAAAGCAAAACGCCTACACTGAATTCGAATTCGACATCATCCGAAACTTAGCCGCTTACATTGCCATTGCTACCGACAACACCCGCGCCTATTTCCAAATTCAAGAACAGAAGGAAGAGATTGTGCAGATGAACGAAAGTCTGGAGATGAAGGTGCGAGAACGGACCTTGCAACTAGAAATACAGAAGAACCAGCTAGAGGAATTTGCTCAGATCAATGCCCACAAGGTACGCCGACCGCTAGCTGCCATGATGGGGTTGGTTCCGTTACT
This sequence comes from Cytophagales bacterium, assembly GCA_003454975.1. Classification (GTDB taxonomy): domain Bacteria; phylum Bacteroidota; class Bacteroidia; order Cytophagales; family Cyclobacteriaceae; genus DMST01. The sequence continues at coordinate 14,146 of DMST01000085.1, forward strand.
ACGCTGGGCCAAAAAACAGGAAGAGCAAGACAACTTACTTGAATCGTTGGAGGTAAGCTCGAAGGAGCTAGACGGTATGGTGCACAGGATGAACAAAATCCTGACCGACCAAGGGATACTCTCTGCCGAAGAAATTGCCAAAGACCGACAAGCCAACGGCAGCAATTAACGCTTAGCCTTCTTTCATCGTACTATTTGAGACTATTTTGTATAGTTTTACCTCCCAAAACCGGGTGAATTACAATATTTTACTGTTATCTTTATAAATCAATTGATTAGACCCCATAAATGAAACCATACTCGGAACTACCCTCTACGGGATCGAACTGGCTAAAAACGGTTCGGGCATTTTCTAAGGACTCTTGGAGTGCCTTGAAGGGCTGGCAAAAGGAATACGGTGACATATTTCACATGAACCTGGGAATTGGTTCTACACACGTATGTGGGCATCCCGATTTGATAGACGAAGTACTCACCAAGCAAAAACACAACTTCCGTAAAGGGAATATATACTCAAAAATTCTCCCAAAACTGGGCGGTTATGGGTTGCTTAATTCTGACGGTGAACTGTGGCGTAAGCAGCGAAGGCTGGCTCAACCCGCTTTCCATAAAAAATACCTTTCGGTGATATTCACACACATGATAGCGGTAGTAGACAAGACCCTGACCGATATCTATGAGCGTGCGCAAAAAGATGAACAGATTGCCTGGAATGAGGAAATGATTAATCTCACGCTTCAGGTGGTAATGCAGTCTTTGGTAGGTACTGAAGTGAAGGAGTCGGCAGAGAAGATGCACCATATGATGGACGAGTCACTGACGCATTTACTCAACCTGCGGTTCAACCCCATGTACAAGTACACCCAGTACATCACGGGTAAGCGTAACCGATTCGAACAGCAAAGGACGTATCTGTATGACATCATTATGCGCATCATACAGGACCGGCGGGCCAGTGGCAACGAGGACCGCTGGGACCTGATGGCTATGTTTATGAAAGCGATTGATGAGGAAACCCAGGAACAGATGACCGATGAGCAGCTTAAGGATGAGCTGATCACGCTGTTCTTAGCAGGGCATGAGACGTCAGCTGCCGGCCTTACCTGGGTATTGACCTTTATTGGTGACAAACCGGAAGTATTACAGAATATTCGTGAGGAAGCAGACCGTATCTTCACGGGCGAGCTACCTACCTACGAACAGTTGTGGCAAATGACCTATACCAAGTCGGTGGTAGATGAAGCCTTGCGCCTCAAACCGCCCGTTTGGTCCATTGCCCGGCATAGCGTAGAACCGGTACAATTGGGCGGATATGAGTTTCCCAATGATCTGGAGTTTATGCTCCCCATCATGCTAGTGCACCACCACCCTGAGTTTTGGGAGGACCCTTTGGCCTTCAAACCCGAGCGATTCATTAACGGTGTACCTCAGGACAAACGGAAGGCCTTTATCCCCTTTGGTGCAGGACCCCGCATGTGTATTGGCAATAACTTCGCCTATGCCGAAATGATTGCCACCCTAGGCCTAGCCGCCCAACGGTTTGACTTGCAGGTGGACAATCCCGATATACCTGGCGTAGCCACGCTCTCCTATCGGCCTGGCGCTAAGCTATGGGTCAAAATGAAGGAGAGAGCTACCGTGAGCTGAGGCTCACGATCCCTAAAAACAGAAAACGCCGGTCAGAAACCCTGACCGGCGTTTTATTACTGGATAAGAAGGTTCTTACTGCACAGAGTCAGCCAATGCCTTACCTGGCTTGAAACGAGCAACTTTGCGCGCATCAATTTTGATTTCCTCACCGGTACGAGGGTTGCGACCGGTACGAGCAGCACGCTCGCTTACAGAGAAAGTACCAAAACCTACCAGAGTTACTTTGTCTCCATTGGCCATAGCACCGCTAATGGCATCCAGAGAAGCATCCAACGCTTTGAGTGCTTGTGTTTTGCTGATACCAGCCGCAGCAGCCATTTGATCAGCAATTTCTACTTTGTTCATAATGAAAGCTATTTAGCATACCAAAATTCCGCTAAAGATAGGCCCAGCCTAGCCAAAACCAAGATAAGCCAACCCTTCGCAACCGCCTTTCCAGACTAAAAAAAGGCCTCAATCCGTCTCCTACGCAGATCTACGTAGTTAGGGCTTGGCTCAAACCAGCAGATTATCAGGAGATTACTCAAGCTTTACCAAGGGATTAACAAGCACCGCAAAAGCAGAAAAAAAATCACGCCCGCACTCAAAAAATCTTCTCATCCGTTGCCATAGCTACAATCTGCAGGGCAAGCCCTATTCCTGTCCTACGCCTGTGCCCTTTATCACATAGTGGTTGGGTACCGAGGTTGAATTATGAAAATTTCGATTCAGATGACTGAATTCTTATGAAAAAACTGATTCTTTCTTTCGGAATACTTGGAATCCTATGGGGCTGTGTTTCTAATTCTGAGGAGCCTCGTATTGCCGTCACCTACCCTACTACCACTACGGTGGAGCATGTAGACGAGCTGTGGGGCCAGGAAGTGCCAGATCCCTACAGATGGTTAGAGGACGACCGGTCTGAAGAAACCGGCGAATGGGTACAGGCTCAAAATGACGTCACTTATGGTTACTTAGAGCAGATTCCTTTCCGAGAGGAGATCAAAGAGCGAATTGCCGAACTGTGGGATTACGAGAAGGTATCTGCCCCATTCAAGCAAGGAGAGCGATACTATTTCAGCCGGAATGACGGCCTGCAAAACCAAAGTGTAATGTACGTAAAGGATGAACTAGAGGGTGACGCTGAGGTGTTTCTGGATCCCAACGAGTTCTCCGAAGACGGTACCGTAGCCCTGGCTGGTATGCAGTTCTCACGCGATGGCAGCCTGGTGGTGATTAATATTCAAGAGTCTGGTTCGGACTGGCGCAAGTTTGTGGTGATGGATGTGGCCACCCATGAAATCATTGGCGATACCTTAAAAGACATCAAGTTTAGTGGAGCCTCTTGGTGGGGAACAGACGGCTTCTTTTACTCCAGCTATGACAAGCCCGAAGGAAGCGAGCTATCGGCCATGACCGACCAGCACAAACTGTACTACCACAAGCTGGGTACTCCGCAGTCGCAAGACCAGTTTATCTTTGGCGGTAGCGAAACACCCCGTCGGTACTTGGGTAGCTATGTTTCCTACGACAACAAGTGGTTATTCATCCGTGCGGCAGAGTCTACCAGCAACAACGAACTCTATTTCAAGAATCTGGAAACCGACGGCCCGATAGAGCCCATCATTACCGGGTTTGAATCTACCCATAATTGGGTGCACGTAGAGAACGATGAGATGTACCTGCAAACGAATCTGCACGCCCCTAACTACCGGGTAGTGAAATTCTCGCTAGACAATCCTACGCCAGAAAACTGGAAAGACGTGGTACCTACCAACGAGGAAGTAGTGATGCGAAGCGCCGATGTAGCGGGTGGCAAAATATTGGTCAATTACCTGAAGGACGCCCATTCGGTAATACACCAATACAATCTGGACGGCTCACTGGACCGAATTGTGGATTTACCCACTGTAGGTTCTGCGTACGGATTTAATGCCAGAAATGAGGACGAGGAGCTATTTTACACGTTTACCTCCTACACGTACCCTCCTACTACCTTCAAGTACACCATTGCTACTGGGGAGTCTACACTGTACAACTCACCCGAGGTGGACTTCAATCCGGCCAACTACGAAACCAAACAGGTATTCTACACCAGCCAGGACGGTACCAAGGTACCCATGTTTATCACCCACAAAAAGGGACTTGAGCTCAACGGTAATAACCCCACCATGCTCTACGGCTATGGCGGGTTCAACGTAAGCCTTACCCCTTCTTTCAGCACCGCCAATATCTGGTGGCTAGAGCAGGGCGGTGTGTATGCCGTACCCAACCTACGCGGCGGGGGTGAATACGGTGAAAACTGGCACCAAGGGGGTACCCAGATGAACAAACAAAATGTATTTGACGACTTCATTGCGGCAGCCGAATACCTGATCGAAGAGAAATATACGTCCTCGGAGAAGCTCGCGATTTCGGGCGGGTCCAACGGGGGATTGCTGGTAGGAGCCACCATGACCCAACGCCCAGAATTGATGGCCGTAGCCTTGCCCGCAGTAGGCGTGCTGGATATGCTGCGCTATCACAAGTTTACGGCTGGCGCTGGCTGGACCTCTGACTACGGCAATGCCGACCAGAGCGAGGAGATGTTCCAGTACCTGCTGGGCTACTCACCGGTACACAATGTGAAAGAAGGTACTGCTTACCCTGCCACTATGGTGACTACGGGCGACCACGACGACCGTGTGGTACCCGCACACAGCTTTAAGTTTGCAGCCGAGCTGCAGGCGAATCATACGGGTGTGGATCCGGTGCTGATTCGGATTTCTACCGACGCCGGACACGGGGGTGGCAAACCCACCAGTAAGATCATTGAGGAAATTGCGGATCGATATACGTTCACCTACTTCAATATGGGGCTGGAACCGCAACCCACTGAGAAGGCCATTCAGATGCAGTAAACGAACGAATTTCTTATTATTCAGAGGGCCGGTTCTCGCAAGAGAATCGGCCCTTTTATGTTAAAACAGAACACACCTTGCATGGAACAGAAATAACCGTCCACTTATAATTGAAAAGCCCTTTAGGTTAAGTTACTTTCAAATAGAATTCAGCTTCTTTTATATCCTTCGGGGCAAAACAATTCCTGAAGGGGATTCATAAAAAAGTACCTGATCCTGGATCAGGTAAACTAGCATAAAGCATCTCATAAGAAGATGGTAGATAAGATCATACCCAAAAAGAATGAGGTCACCTTTATCAGGAAGAGATGCATGTTTCATATCCTGGAAGGAAGCGGAGGGATTGAAGTTGATTTTAAAAAATTTCATGACTGGCACGATAAGCTAATCTTTCTGGACGAGGGGCAATACATTAAATTCTTGTCAGAGGATTTCATAATCAGGCGGATCGATTTTGAAGACCACGAGGTGTTTGAGGATCAGAATTATAGAGTGCTTTTCAAACACTTGATTTCTCTAGGATACATCCACTTCGATGATTGCCAGGAGTGCCAAAGCTATTTAGAGAGTGCCATACTGAATAGGTCCAACAACATACTAGACATTACCTCCAAACAGTGGTTTTGGCAAAACCCTTTCCAAGCGGATGAAGAGGAATACCATCTCATTTTTGACATTAAGGATGTCATCGATCAAGAATTCAAAAACCATCTGAGTGTACATGAAATCATCGAATTGTTGGTGGACTACAACCTGAATCCACAAAAAATAATCACCGAAAAAGTGGGCATCACCATCAAATCGATGCAGTCGAGAAAATTGCTTTCAGAAACGCAGAAGGCAGTTGCTTTCACTTCATTGAGCATGAAAGAAATAGCCTACGAATACGGCTTTCAGGATCCCGCATATTTCAATCGGTTTTTCAAAACCAAAACGGGCATCACTCCCCGGGAATTTAAACAGCAAACCAGCGTACATCTGGTGGATAACTTCATCGAAGATGTGTATGGGCTCATTTCAACTTTTCACCATCAGCATAGAGAAGTAGGTTTCTACGCAGACAAGATGAATGTATCGGCTGATGGATTATCCAAAAAAGTACGAAATACCCTCAATATCTCCATCGGCCAGCTCATCCGCTTGCAACTCATTAAGTCAGCCAAGAACTATTTAAAGGAAGGGCTCCCCGTGAAGGAGGTAGCGAGAATATTGCACTTTGAGGAGGCCAATCATTTCTCCTCTTTCTTTAAGCATTATACGGGTAATACGCCATCTTTCTTCATCTCCCAAAAAGTGCAATAAATGTCCCATTTCTTGTACCCAATGCCTCCTGGGCATCCCCCACATTTGTAGCATAAACATTTGATACACTTATGGGAATTGATTCACAAGTACACAAAATGGACGGCATGGTAGCACAAGGTGATATCGTGAACGCCGTGAAAGAGTTCTTCGCTGATGGCGCGAAAACATCGGATTACGCACAAGTTACTACCACTAACAAGGCCAAGATGGTAGAAAAAATGGAAGGTTTTCTGAATGCCATTGCCAAGGTAAATGGGATTACCCACCACCGGACCCTTGTAGATGGAAACACCTCGGCATCTGAATTCACCTTTGATTTTGACATGAAGGATGGCAGTAAAATCTACTGGCACGAGATCATTCGAAGAATCTGGAATACAGAAGGGCTGGTGATTGAAGAGGAATACTTTGACGCAAAAAACTGAGAATCGGACTCATGAAAAGTAAGATCATCATCGTATTGCTCTTAGTAAGTACTTGGGCACAAGCACAGGATAAGAAGGCGTACAACATTGACAATAGTAATATTGCTCTTGAAGGGTACAGTCCTGTATCGTACTTGGATTTGGGTATTGCACAAAAAGGGGTGCAACAGCATAAATCTGAATATGAGGGTGTGGTTTATTACTTCACCACTGATGAGCAAAAGCAAACGTTCGATTCAAACCCCGAAAGATATTTACCTCAGTACGGTGGTTTCTGCGCATTTGGAATTTATGCAGGCGCTAAATTCAGGCCGGACCCTAACAAATTCATTGTGCAGGACGGCAAATACTTCTTGTTTCTATACAACCTAGAGCTGGATGCACAACAACTCTGGCTGGCAGAAGATAACCACAATGGGTTAGTGAAAAAGGCCAACAGGAACTGGAGTGAACTGAAGGAGACTTATAACTAAATTCAATTTCAAGGGGGCTTTGCCCCCAGCTTTTTCACTTGTCATGAAAGATCTGCTTGAACAAATTAGAACCTGCGATCATTGCAAAAGCTATTTGGAGCTTGGACCTAGACCCGTGCTAGCAGCAAGCTCTGAATCTAAGATTTTAATCATTGGCCAGGCTCCTGGCAGGAGAGTTCACGAATCAGGCATAGCTTGGGACGACCCAAGCGGTGATCGATTGAGAGATTGGATGGGTGTAACCAAAGCACAATTTTACAATCCAGCATTGATCGCCTTAATCCCTATGGGCTTCTGCTACCCAGGAAAGGGGAAATCCGGTGACCTTCCACCAAGAAAAGAATGCGCTCCAAAATGGCACCCCTCATTGCTCTCTGACATGAAGAAAGTGGAGCTAACGATCCTCATTGGTGCTTACGCACAAGCGTATTATTTGCCAGGTTCTGCCCGCCAAACACTCACGCAGAGAATACAAGGGTTTGAAGAGTTCTTGCCGGAGAACTTCGTACTACCTCACCCCTCACCCAGGAATAACATTTGGATAAGCAAGAACCCTTGGTTCCAAGAACTTTTAATTCCACGCTTGCAAGAACGAGTAAGAAACATCATGCCGCATCCTGATCCAATAAGGCCAGAGTGACCTACCCGTCCAAACCGGAGACCGTAGTGAACGGCCCGCAATTTACTTCCGCCAATCGGGTGAAAAGCGTCACCCAGGAATACCTATAAAAAGCTAGCTACCGGTTGAGTGTAATGTATCAACTGCTGATTCCTCACAACCTATCAGCACCGCTACCGCTGCAAACAAAACTCTCCCCTCGCCTCTTCGGCGCCCGGCTGGCGCAGCTCCACCGCTTCGTAGTAGGCTTGGCAAGCCTCCACGAGATCGCCCCGCTGGCGCAGAATCTCCCCCAGCCAGAACTGCCCCTCATCCACGCGCTTGTTGAGCTGGATGGCCTGGCGCATGACGCGCTCCGCATCCTCCAGCTGGCCTTGCGCCAGGTACCACAGC
>DMST01000301.1:0-168 GCA_003454975.1 Cytophagales bacterium
GGCCACCCCGGCCTAAGCACGAGGCGACCTACCCTACCTGAAAACATTTCCTGAAAAAGGGGCGGGCTAACCAATGAACACCCCAAACACCCGCCCCTGAGCACGCGGTCACGTGCTATTCACCACGTCGCCTTTCCCTAGCGCACCCTCCAGCCATAGCAGGCTGGG
>DMST01000301.1:218-11145 GCA_003454975.1 Cytophagales bacterium
CAGCCATAGCAGGCTGGGCAGGTGTTTCTTAAATACCGTAAGGGCATCCGGTACGGAGATATACCCGTCCGTAGTAGCCTTGTTGAGGGCATCCATGTACGCTTTGCTTTCAGAGGGCATGCCCTCAGGCAGGGCCGCCGCGGTATGCTGTACTACTTCTATGGTAAGTACTACCGCTACCTCTGATGCCACGGTAAGACTTTCGCTTTTCACCAATTGGTCCAAGAAGGTGTTGATAGCCAGCGTCGTCTCCGGGGTTTGGGGCGGTGTAGATTTTTCCTCTGTTACCTCACCCAACAGGAATTTCTCTATCAGGTCTACCAGGGCTTGCGGTGAGGTGAGTGTGGCTGCATGTTGGACATCAAACAGAAGGATATCACGATCGTGCGAAACGGGATTGCCCGCTGCCTTCAACAGGTGCACAAGGAATTCCTCTGCTTTTGCCGCGCCTATAGACCAAGGCAAGGCTAAAATGAACTCCAGGCTAATGGGGTATACCTTCTCTTTGTCTCCAAACAGCTTGAGTAAGTCTTGAGGAACCATTTGTGCCTTGGCCTTGCTCCCAATTACTTCTAAATGAGCCTTAAATGAGGCTATCAACTGCTCGTAGTAGGTTTTCACTTCCGGCTTCATACTGCTTCAGTTCTTAAATTGAGCATAGGACGTTCTACCATTCTGTGGCGTACTATCCATTCAGAAAGGTTGTAGGGATTAAAATAGGCGGAAAACCCATGCCTAGCGGGGTCCACTATTTCTTGAATGGGTAGGGTAATATCTCTTGCCTCCACTTGTCTCCCTACCACCTCAAAGCGGTTACCTCCAGGGTGCGGTTTTACCATCTGCAATAACACCGAGAACTCAAGCGTAGCTTGATTGTACACCCCGGTTTTGAAGGTTAGCTCCTCTATCCGGTAATATTGCTTGGTGGTAACCTCCTTGCCAAAGTAGGGGTCGTAGGTACCCGCAAACAGAACCACATCATACAGGTGGCAGCTACCCAGGCTTTTGGCCCGGTAGGGAATGTGGGGGTTCCACGTTCGGTCGGCTATTTCGAACAGAGAGGGAGAAGAATCCCTCGGTAAGCCGATGACTTCGCAGACACTATTGCCATCCCAATCCGTATGATACCCTACACTCACATTGTGCAGAATCACATTACCGTAATTATTGAGCGCTATTACGTCCCAGATATTCGCTTCTCCCTCATCATCCACCAGCCTCACCCGGTGGCCCGGGCTACAATGGATCAGGGGTGTTTGAGTGCCAGGTTTAATCATGCGTTTTCAGTAAGGCTAGCTTAGCGAGCAACAGATTCTTTTTACCTGCCTCCAGATATGCCTTCATGGGGATACCCGCTAGTTCCTCTGCGAAGATGGACTTGCCATAGTCCTCTGGGCGGCGCTCTATCTTGGAAAGGGGGGTAGATAGGTCGGTATACCCCCGTTCGGTACTGGGATGGTCCCCATACTTGATGATTATCCTGGGGCCATTGTCCACGGGCTCAACCCCGTGTAAGAGGGCTAGGGATACCACATCCCACTGGGAGTAATACTCTTCCTTTTCCTCATCACCATTAGGATAGGTTCCCTTCCGTATCGGCTCCACAAAATGGACCCGTGCACCTAGGGGCGCATCTCCCAGGGTAAGGGGTTGGTCTTCGGTAGCCTCCTTGCAGAACAAACGACGGGCAAGCACCTCGTTTTGGTACCGTTCTACCAGCCATCTTTCAGCTGAGGGTTCCCCGGCGCCTACATGCACAGTAAGGAAGTATTGGCTTTGCGCCTCCTCACCCGTAAAGGGGTTTCGGGCCTGCGCCACACATTCGGACTGGTGAACTCCTACGTATTTGATCGTGCCGATCACTTTCCCGTCTCGGGTGATTTCTTTGTTTTCTCTTGGTGGGGTCATGCGTGGGGCGGGGTTAGGCGGATTGGGATATATTGACCGTGCTAATCCGCACGTAGGCTTTGTTTTCAATCTTGGTGTCCTGGAAGTGCCCTTTGTGTTTCCATTCATGGTAGGTGGTAGGGCTAATTCCCATTCTCTTCATAAAGGCTTCGCGGGGTTCCAGATCATCCAGCTGGTTTTGGCTACCCGAGGCTAGCTGGTCTAGCTTGTCCTCTAAGGCTTCCATTTTGTCTAGTAGCAGGCCTAGCAAGGCACCGTTGGTAGCGGCTTGGGCGGCCTGCTGCCCAATTTGCTGTACCTGGTCTAGGTAGTGCCCCGCGCCCTGGGGGCTTGGGTCTTCTGCCATGGCTTGATTGTGCCGATGCACCATGTTATCCCGGTTTTTAGGCAGCTTTGGTGGCATGGCTTTCGGGGGTTATCGCGGTAAATTCAAAAGCTGCCGACTCCTCATTGGGTATGGTAGCGTAAGCCTCTTTGATCTTTTGGGTGTAGCTATCTCGGTATTGAATAGCGGCCTGTAGTGCCCTTAGGGTTGGGGCATCCTGCCTATCGATGTTGCGGCTGATTTCATAAGGTTGTATGTCCAGAATACCTGCCACCTTGGACATCAGCCCGGGGTAACGCTCCCGAAACACCTTGCGAACGCGAACGCCGAAAGCTTTATCAGAAGTGTTTGTGTTATTTGGGGTGGTTTGCATACCTTGTATTGTAAATTTTGCAATTCAAAGGTGTGTTATTATTGCAAATCCTGCAAGGAATCATTGCAAGATTTGCAATTAATTTTTACAAGTGGCTGTATATCAAAGGGTTTTGAAAATAATGGAGCGTGAAGGTTTCGACGAAACCCAGCTCAAGCAGTTTGCAAAAGCATTAGATATCACATGGAGGAGTCTATACAACTGGAGGGATTCTGAGAATTGGAGTACTGCTTTTTACCAAGCTATTGGCAAAGAGTTTCCTGACTACAACCTCCATTGGCTGATTACAGGAAATGGACCTATGCTAATTTCAGAATACGAAAAGACAGAGGTAATTAGCTTCCCGGAAGGAACTGAAGATGATGTAAAAGCTGAGAATATTCGACTTAGAGAGGAGTGTAATTTGCTTCAAAAAAAGTATGACGATAGCGAAGCATTTATCGCAGAGATAGAAGAATTTATGGACAGCCGAAAAGGCCTAAGAGGTCTATTTAGGAAGTAGCACAGTGCTTATTTTTTTCTTCTCTTGATTTTCTTGTCTAAGCCATTCCAATGGCCCTCTCTTTTTCGATTTACAAACAAGACTGCGCCCAAAATAAATAACAGTCCTAACACAGCGGTAGCACCCTGCCAAAAGGTACGCTCTCTTTTCAAGTTTGCAGTAGCGACCGCATTTTCCTTCTCAATTCTATTTTGGGTTTCTCTGACAATACTGTGGTAGGTGACTTCCTTCGATTCTCTTTCGCCACTAATTATAGCATCTTTTGCAGCCAAATATAATCGAGGTTGATAGCTAGAGGTTCCCTCACTAAGTTCGATAGCTTCATTGACTAGTGCTTCGTAGTTGTGTCGCAATTCTCCATGCTGTAGGTTGATGCTCTGCTCAGTAAGCCCTTGATGATAGTAGCTAAGGGCTTCCTCCTCTCGACCCTGTGCGTCAAGCCATTGGCCATAGTCTAGGTAAGGAAAGAGGCGGGTACCTTGGCTCATAGCAATAGCCTGCCGCCAAAGGGGTTCTGCTTCTTTTCCACGATCCAGTTGAGCAAGGGCTTCAGCCAAGTTGGCAGTTAGCTCCAGCCGAAAAATGGCGCCTGGGTCATCTTGGGCAGCTGCACTTAAACCGAGCTGCCAAGTATCGGCCGCCTTCTCATAGTGGCCCAAATGGTAATAGGCATTACCCAAGCCATTGAAGATAATTGCCTGTTCTTTAACCGCTACAGGATATTGGTTTGCTTGGACAAATAATGGTAAAGCGGCAGCAGGGCGACCGTGCAGAAGTTCTAGATTACCACGTATAATGTAGGGCTTATAAGCTATTTCTGGAGACAGACTGGACAGTGACTCTGCTATTCCAATAGATTCATCTATAAACTGGGCCGCATGCTTGTAATCATTAAGATGTTTATACGTTTGGCCAAGGTTCAACGTAACTAATAGTGAGAATTCCGAAGGAGGAAGATCACTTGCTGCATCATAAGCCTTGTGTGCATGATACAGCCGCTCAGCAAACTGGCCCAATCTGGAGTGAGCACTTCCTAACCTCCAATATGCTTTACTAATAATGGTTGCATCCTCCGTGGCGATAGCATACGGAATATTCTCCTGTGCCACTTGAAGGATCAGGTTTGAATCGCCACTCTGCCAAGCTTCAGCCCAAGCAGAATCTAAATCCGGCTGGGGGGCCTGTGAAGAACAGCTAAATAACAGTGCTAGGGATGTAGTTAATAAAAGTAATCGTTTCATGTTGGTATTGCGGGGACTTTTCGCCCCCGTTCAGGCTAGAATACCTTAGCTTAAGGGAGGTGGATCTAGTGGCGGATCGGATGATCCAGTGTCGTCTCCTCCTTTGGTTTTCAGCGACTTCTCCTTGATTGAGAGCTGCTGAAAATCAGCTAGATTTTTACGTTTTTTATTTTTCATTTCCAGGTCTATTAAGGTTTAAAATGCTGTAAGTAGTATGTAATATACTTCGCTGAGAAGCACTAAAAAACCTCATTTTTGAGGATATTTCCTCAGTGTCTTGAATGGCAACACTGTAATAATACAAAGGTCTAAGAACATCCTCAATTATATCCAGACAGAACCATGAGAATTATCCAAGAAAATGTCTGTTTATCAGCGTTTATCTAGGATTTATATAAAAAGCCATTGGTTTTGGGTGTCTCTAAATGTCTCCAACGGCTTGTTTGTGAAATGCCGATAATTATTTTAACAACTTCCATAAAGACCCTGAACTCTCTAAAGTAGATTTTACGATAACTACTTGCCTAGGCTAATTATCTACTCATGGGTTGCCCAAATAGGAATCCTTTCCCATTTTCAGCCTTATGGCAAAAAACACCAGGGTAACCCAATTGATGCGTAAACTGGGACTTAAGAATTACGAGTTCCAAGAAAGAATAGGATATACCCGAGACCACCTGAACTACGTACTGAAAAAGGATGAAGTCCCCAATCGTGATTTTTTGGTAGCGGTAAAAAAGGCGTTCCCCGAGGTAAGCATGGACTACATGGTAACGGGGAAGGGCCCCATGCTCATTGAGACGTCATTTATAGAAAGTGCAACGGGAACCGTAGTGGATTTGACGGTTGCGTACGCTAAAATAGTGGAAGAACGAGATGCTTTGGCTGCTAAACTGGAGAGAATTCGTAAGGCGATGGATGAGGATGGATAATGAGCTTGGAAAATGGGGCTGTCCTAGAAAAGACAACAATAATTGAGTAGATTAGTTTAAAACTAAACAGTCTTATACGCAAGGATGGGCAAATTATTTATAAGGATTTTTATAGAGACCTTCCTTGGAAGGCCCGAAGAGCCGTATCGCCCGCTGAAAACGGTATTTACTCTGGTTTGGGTCTTATACACTACCTATGTATTCATTGCCTATGATTGGGGTTTTGACCTCATAGATTCATTTTTCAATTTATTTTTTGAGTTGGGCGGTGAAGGTGTGGGGGTTGCTTTTCGCCTAACTTGGTTGCTTTTGATAATATGTCTTTCCTTTATTTTAGAATTAGTTCTACGAAAAAATCTATTAAAAATACGAAAATCTCGTCAACAAGAGGAGGGTTCCATCAATCGAATGTATTGGGTAAGAGCCAAGTCGAAATGGCTGGTTTCTAAAGTTATTCTCATGGTTGTGGTGGTCCTTATTTTTCTATTCCATAGTTACCTGTCTTTTGATTTTTTGCCATGGCTCATAGTATTGGTAAGCTACTTAGGGGTTCTGATTTTTTTCGAACAACGGCAGTACCTCCGGTTTGTGAAGGGGAAATTGGGAAGCTCGCACCATGAAGCCAGAGAACTCATTCAGTTCCTATTAAAAAATCAGGATACGCTTGACTTTACCGACGATGAGGGTAATTCAAAACCCTTGTATGATCCGGAAGTGGATTTGGTTACACTCAAGGAAGAAGCGAAGTCATCCATAGGGCCAGCGCAGGAGGACTTAGGGTATGCCTGAGAAAGCTAGCAAGTGGCTAGATAAGGTACTGGACCGTTTGGGACCCGCCTTACTAGTGATGCACCCCGTCCGTACCACCTTGGGGCTGGTGTTCGGGGTTATTTTCCAGGGGGTGGGTCTCGTGGTCTGGCCCGTTCAGCTCAAGGCATTGAAACTCTGGCACTACCTAGCCGCGGGCGTAGGCCTTACCTATGCACCCATATGGATTTCTTTCCTTACCAAACGCAGTACCGGACTACCGGAGGGCCTGGAGGCGGTTTTGAATAAAATCAAGGAAATGGAAGTACCAGAGAAAGAAAAAGAGGCCATGCGGCTTGCGCTCATTCAGCGGGTGGTGAACGAGATTAACGTGGACCCCTCCAACGTATACTATGAGTTAATCAAAAAAGCGAAAAGCTAATAATCCCCCTCACAATCCTACCATCACTAAGCGGAGGGCCTATGTTAATCTCCGGTGAGGGCGCTCGGATGGTTTCGGCAGATGGTGGCCAAGAAAGAGGCAGCTTTGATGATCCTCTGGCTTTCCTCGAAGTAAACCAGGCCCTAAAAGATCAGCTCCAAGCCATATACAAAACCTTGGCGGGCATCCTAAGCCGCCACCCCAATTAGGTTTCGGCCCCCATGGTCATCATCCGTATTTACTCATACCTACACATCCGGCACAAATGTGGTAGCTTTGCGTATGCGTACGGTAGTATTGATAGTTTTTGTGCTGGGGTCTATGCCTCTGCTGGCCGCAGGGCCTGCGGCAGTAGCTAGCGAAGCGGCACCCTATGCTCAGGGCCAGGTGATGGATAAGACCCCTCCACCGGCGGCCCCGTCACCGGGCGGCCAAGACACTAAAAACCCTCCACCCAGCTCCCCAGTGCCCCATGCCCTTGGGAATAATGGCGGAGACGAACAAGATCCTCCACCGCCCATAGCCATGCGCTCAGGCGGGGATGGCTCTACCCCTCCCCCACCGCCACCCTCAGATGCGGGCGGTGGCAGTTCTGCCCCTCCCACCAATCCTCCTCCCATGGGCAATACCGCTCAAGGGCCAAACTATTTACCCTATTTCGTGATGGCCATCCTGGGGATAGGCTTCGGGGTGCTGCTAGGTAGGCGGCGCAAGAAGGGGTAATCGGCTAGGCTGTTTGGGGCTGATATTGGATATCCCAGAGCTAAATAAGCGTGTGTTTGGGCGCAGTTTTAATCAGTTTATGCAACGTGTAGTTATGGAACGTACCTGTGAATTTTAAACATCTACTAATCCACCAGATGAGCAAAACAAATTCAAGTGAATAATAAGAGGCATTTGTCATATCGCCTGTTATGGGGATTTAGAAGTTTAAGATGAGTTGGATCTTAGCTCCAAATCTTCCCAAAATTTAAGTAGCCAATAAACATATGAGAAGATCTGTTGTTGATCAGGACCACCAGTTTTATTGCGATTCTACAATCGACTGATAGTGAATTGGCATAAACAAATATGGAATTGATAAGGTGTTTCAGAATGAGAACTACTTTCCAGGAGATTTGTATTTAATTAAATAGTTAGCAAATCTTCCTGTGAATGGTTCGGCAATCGTGCTTATTAAAGTAATACCCCCCGCCGCATAGATTAATTTTATCGCGAAACTACTAATATCCATGACTGTGTTTTTAGATATAATTATGAATACCATACCCCCACCATAAAGAAAACAGGGGACTAACATGATAATCCTCCCAATCCATCCTGCGGCCATTGCCCAGTTGAATAGATTTATTGGTGAAGGGGACCCTAAAACGGAGACATCAATCTCTGAATGAAACCTGGCCCGATAATAATGCTGTACTTTTTTCATTGTAAACAACACACTAACCAAATCAACAGTTCTTAAGAAAAACGTAAAAGAACCCAAAAAAAGAAATACCGGCATTGCCACTTCTGCGTCTATTGATAGGCCTGTTTGAGGTATTTTTATTGTGTCAGAAAGTAATTCAATCAGAATTGCAAATCCAATTCCGAAAAACGTAAAGGCAAGATTGGTTTTCTTATTCATTTTTATTTTTGCCTCTTTATAAGTGCGAATCGCATTTTCCAAATGAAGATCTAACTCATTACCAGTACTAGATTCTGCAGGAATAGAAAAGCCAAGGATTGGTACCATAAAATTATCTTGTATTTGATCAAGAAGGATCAATAAAAATCTGTATTTGAAACCTTATATACTGAAGACAATTCCCCGTAGCTATTGTATAACAACAATATTTCCATTTTCAAGACGTAATCTTCCAAATGGGGTAGGTTTAACAAAATACCTCACGAAATAACATATCTAGGCCGAATAGTAGATTATGGTTGGATATTGGAACCTAAACGCCATAGCTAAATATCCTACCCAGGAATCAAAGTTCCTTGCTGCTTATATAATTCGATATGACTATCTAGCGATTTCACTTACATCAAATATAATGCGAAGCAGCAATATTTCAGTGCTTTTTTTAGCAGCTGCCTGCGTTAATCTTTCATTCCCCAGTCCAAACCGCTTAGCTCCCGGTCTACGGACTCGGTTTCCATCTTGGCGTAGATCTGGGTGGTTTTGATGTCGTTGTGGGCCAGGATCTTCTGTACCATGTGTATCTCCATGCCCATATTGAGCAGAATGGTAGCGCAGCTGTGCCGGCCTACGTGGGAGGTAATCTTCCGCCAGTCTTGTAACCCGGCAGCTTGCGCCACCAGTTTCAGTTTGTCATTGAACTTCTGATTGCTCATGGACCAGGCGGGGCCTTCCTCGGTAAGGTAGGGCGCTAAGATCTGCCAGGGCTTGCCCTCCCATAAGGCATGCAAGGGCAGCTCAATGGGGCTGTCGGTCTTTTGGCGTGGGTACATATAGTACACCTTGCCCCCCGGGGCCTGGCGTATGGAGCTGGGGTAGATCTGCATGAGCTCATTGAAGGCCAGGCCGGTCATGCACTCAAACACAAAGGCATCGCGTACCCGTATCCACCCGGGTTTGTGCCCAGGTATCTCAAGCTCCATGAGCGATCGCACCTCGTGAAGCTTTAAGGCCGTTCGGTTCTGGTGCTTGGCCTTGGCGTATTTGTTCTTGTAACCTGAGTACCGGAATAGGTCTTGTGAAGCATCGATGTACCCTTCGCGGATGGCCTTGTAGTAGTACTTCCGAAAGTGGCCGATTAGTTTTTTCTTCCAGGTATCACGCAGGGGGGTGCCATCATCCGAGATTACGGAATCCAGGTAATGCTCATAGGCAATAAGCAGTTCCTTGTTTACCTCTGCCATGGGTATGTTGCTGCGGAAGTTGCGCAGGCGGTTGAGTCCGGTACGATACCGGGTAGCAGAGTCGGGCTTTATGATGTGGTTACTTTCCTCATCCCACACGGTAGCTTCCCAAAACTGGTCGAAGTACACCGTGACCAACTTTCTGTCTACAGCCACCCGGTATATGTACCAGAAGTCAGACATGATCTGGTGCCGCTGCCGCTTGGTCAGAAACCTACCCCCGGGCAAAGTGTACTTTTCCAGGTGCTCTTCTAGTTCTTCCACCAGAAAGGCATCTACCTTATTGAAGGGTATATGGGGTCTGAATTCGGTGATTAGTTGCAAGCTTCGTGCGCTGCGTTCAATGACATCCGGTAGCCAACTGTTGGTGCTCTTGGCCTTGTGCAGGTGTGCAGCCCACAGTTGGCCAAAGCTGCCAGGGGTGACCTCGGCGGATTGGCTGGGTTTGGTGAATTGCTTGAGGTCAATAGCTCCGTCAAGCTTCATCCGAAGTTCCTGTTCGCGAAAGCTGGCCAGGATTTTGGCTAGGTACGCATTGAGTTCGGAGGCCCGGTCATGTTTTACCACCTTCTTGGATGCGTCGTTCCAATGAGCCACAGATACCTTGATGCCCGTGTTGATGAATCTAGGCGTCTGACCTTTGAGGTAGAGCTTGATTTCTATGGGTTTTTCCTCCTTCTTGGAGGTTCTTCGGTCGTGAATTATGTAATAGGAAACATCCATGGCCTTACTCCTTGTTTTGGAGTCCCATTCTTTTGACTCCAAAGCTGACTCCAAAACGACCGGATTTCCCCGGCCTTGCCTGAATGCTAATAAACGAAAAAAGGCCCAAATCTTTCGATTTGAGCCTTTTTAAGTTGGGGCGATTCCCTGTGGAACCGCCCGTTGTGAACCTGGGAGGAGTCGAACCCCCAACCTTCTGATCCGTAGTCAGACGCTCTATCCAGTTGAGCTACGGGCGCTTTGTTTGGGTCAAAATAATTAGGAACAAAGCGATGNNGCTCTATCCAATTGAGCTACAGGTCCAGCATTTATATCAAGTTTGGTGCTTCCTGCGGATTTTTCTACAAGAGGCTCCAACTGTTTTTCAGCTTGATAGGTCTGTTAACCAAACTTTAGATTGACCGTTTGTCAACCCTCGTTCCCGTAAGGGATTGCAAAGGTAACAAACGGAATTTAATTACAAAAAATAGTCAGTGATTTTTCTTGCTGAAAAAGTAGTATCTTTGCCCCCGTTTTTATGCTAAACGCATTGTCTTTCATGAGTTTTCGGAAATCGCTCCTCCTGCTGCTGGGTATTGCCGGTAGCCTCTCTTTTCTCACCCCCGCTTCTGCTCAGGAACTTAATGAAGTGCCCGGTCACCTCATGGTCGATTTTGGGTTGGACTTCCTGCAAGGCAACCCCGACCAGGTAGATGTGAATCCTTGGCGGTCGCCCTATTGGAGTGTTTCCTACCTGTACCCTTTCCGCTTTAGCGAAGAGTCTCAGTGGTCCGTGAACGTAGGCCTGGGCTTCTCCCAGTCCGTATACGGTTTTCAGGACGGTGTGCTGCCGCTGTACGACACGGCTAGCATCAACCCCACCAATG
>DMST01000301.1:11183-12242 GCA_003454975.1 Cytophagales bacterium
CCCACCAATGCCCTCATCTTCGATACCGTGGCCAATATCCTGCCCGCCACCGACGTCACCGTTTCTCAGATCTCCGGTTCTTACATCAACCTCCCCGTGGAGATACGTTGGGAACTGAGTCCGGGCTACACCCGCAGCAACGTATTTGTAGCTGCTGGCGGCAGCGTGGGCTACCGCTTGGGCGCTTACAGCCGCATTCGGTATTCGGAAGGCGTAGGTAACGATGCTGAGACCAAAACCTTGGTACGCCGCGAATCCTTCGAGCTCAATCAGCTACGCTATGGCGCACACCTGCGTGTAGGCATCAACTTCTTCAATATCTGGGGACGGTACGAGGTATCTCCCCTCTGGACCCCCGGCGACGGGCCCGAGGGCAGTGCCTGGACGGTAGGCGTTTCTCTGGACTTGTTCTAAGACCTTCTGGATATAAAAAACCAAACAGCCGGATCTTGCTCTGCAGGGTCCGGCTGTTTGTATTTAGGCCTGAGAGGGTGTGGCTGCAAGGCCGTTGCCGGCCGATTCCGCCGCTAGCCGTTCGCTCAGCCCTTCACAGAACTCAATCATGCTCTCCACCTCACGGTTACTGGCCAGGCGCAAGTAGCGAAACACCAGTAGTTGGGCTCCCTTGCATTCCAGGTGATACACATCGCTCACCTCAAAATACCCGATCAGCTCCGGCGTAAAGAACTCCCGCACCGCATCCTCGTCCGGCCCCTGCAACACAAAGCGGTTACTGAACTCCCGAAAACGCTCAAAGTCGATGTCGTCCGCCCCGGCAAACTGCAGCAATTTATCCAGGAACCCCTCCTTCACCATCACAAACTCTGGGATCTCGAAGGGCAGGTTGAGCACCTGTATGGTGGTGTAGTACACCTCCTGCCCGGTCAGGGCCCCCTCGTCAAACGTAATATCTGCTACCTCCCAGTGCACCCGGGTATCCTTATACTGCCCAAAAATCATGTTGCGCTTATACTCAATGGGTCGTCGGGCAAAGAAATCAAAAGAGCGCAGCGTAGAAGTATCCCATACAATACTGGGCTCAAACGTCCAGTAGTTCTC
>DMST01000440.1 GCA_003454975.1 Cytophagales bacterium
TCATAGTATGCCACCGTCTGGCCGTCAATCTCGTAGCTGCCCTCTGGTAAAGAAACTGCCGGGCTGGTGGCGTACACCCAGGTGCCCGAGAAGGTCCATTGGTCGTTGAACTCATGGGTAGCCACAATCGAGAAATCATGCGTGCGATCGTACCGTGCGTTGTATGGGTTGCCACCATTCAGAAATTCGTTTTGCCGCTGCGTTTTCGCTAGTGTATAGCTGATCCAACCGGTGGTTTGGCCCACCTGCTTCTTCAACTGAAACTCGATACCGTAGGCCCAGCCGCACCCCTCGAACAGTTCCGTTTCCAGGGTGTTGCTGAGCAGGATCTGGGCGTCGGGCCGGAAGTCAATCACATTTTGTAGCCACTTGTAGTAAACTTCTACGGAGCCCTCCAGCGTGTTGTCGGCAAAGTTCTGGAAATAACCTACCGCCACCTGGTCCGCAATGATGGGTTTGATGTACCGGTCGGCCGGTACCCAGCGGTCGATGGGCAGGCCTGCTGTACTGTTGCTGGCTATCTGTAGGTACTGCCGGGTGCGGTTGTAGCTTAGCTTGATGGAGGTGAGGCTGTTGACCAATATGCGGGCCGCAAAGCGCGGTTCTAGCCCTTGGTACCACTGTATGCGTTCGCCATCAGCAAAGGTGAGCGTATCCAGCACCGTGGAGTCGGCCGGTACCGAGCCCTCCCGGTAGGTGCGCACATCGCCCGGTCCTATGTTCTCAAAGCCTGACCAGCGCACACCGTACTGTAAGGCTAGCCAATCGTTCACCTTGTGGTCGTTGCTCACGTAGGCACCGTACTCCCAGGCAAAACGGTCTTGCAGGTCCGGTACCCGGCCCTCCTGAGTAGTATCCGTAGTGGTGAAGGTTCCGGGTAGGAAAGTATGGTAGATCACCGAGCCGCCAAACTCAATGGTTGAAGACGGATGGGCAAACCACGTAAAGTCGGCTTTGCCTCCAATTTCCTTCAGGCCACTACTCCATTCGATGGATTGCGTAGGTGCCGTCACGTCCACACCGTAGTCGTAGTCCGTCTGGATGAACGACAGGTTGGAGAACAGTTGGTCCGAAAACAGGTGATTCCAGCGGGCGGTGAAGGTCTGGTTGCCCCAGTTGAAGCCAAACAGATCGGCGCTGGTAAGTACGTCTCGCCCAAAATAGCCTGAAAGGAAGAGCCGATTCCGGTCATTGATGGTAGCGTTGGCCTTGGCTGTGAGATCGTAGAAGTACAGTACGTTTTCCTTGAGTAGCTCCGGGTCCTGCTCGGTAAACCAGGAAATGACCTCGCTGGGTACCACCCGCAGTACTGCATCCGCATAGGTGCGTCGTCCGGAAATGATGAAGCTGGCTCGGTCCTTCACAATGGGCCCTTCTATGGTGAGACGGCTAGAGATAAGCCCCACGCCACCGTTCACTACGTATTTCTTGTTGTTGCCTTCTTTCATCTGTACGTCCACTACCGATGATACCCTACCCCCATATTTAGCGGGGATTCCGCCCTTGTAGAGCTCCAGGTTTTTTACCGCATCGGGACTGAAGACTGAAAAGAAACCCAAAAAGTGGCCCGGGTTATATACCGTAGCCTCATCGAGCGTGATCAAGTTCTGGTCGGCACTACCGCCGCGCACAAAGAGGCCTGTAGTACCCTCGCCTGCGCTGGTGACACCCGGCAGCAACTGAACCGTGCGCAGCACGTCTACCTCCCCCAGAAGTGCAGGTAAAGTTCTTACTCGTTCAATGGGCAGCGTTTCACGGCTCATCTTTACCTCCTGCACGTTGTCCTCTGGCCGAACGGAGGTAATCACTACCTCAGCCAACTCTGTTTGGGCAGGGGCCAGATCAATGTTGCGCGTAATGCTTTGGTTTAAATTGAGGGTAAACTGCTGATCGGTATAGCCTACATACCGTACCTGGAAGTCATATTCACCTGCAGGCAGTGTCAGCGAATAGAAACCATATACGTTGGTCACTACGCCCTTGCCGGTTTCATTGAGCACCAATATGGAAGCACCCACTAAAGCTTCGCCGGTTTCTGCATCTTTTATGTAGCCACTAAGGGTTGCCTTTTGTGCGTGGGCCCAGGTGGGCAGGGCCAGGCAAGTCAGTAGGGCTATCCATCCCCAAGAATCTTTCATCATCGTTAAGCTAAAAAATAGAAAGTATAAAATTGACTTATAGAAAGATAAAATGGAAGGGTAGAAAGTTACGGATTCATTAAACCACAACAGACGTTTGCATTATTTTCAAAAAAGGACTTTTATCAGTTTTTAGGTGCCGCCGCTTCCGTTCTTTTGTCTCGATTAATTAGTCTTTGGTTTCAGGTATTAGGACAATAAGTAGAAACGTTATGAGAATGGAAACAATTACTGAATCGTTGGATGCAGCTAAACAATACTATGGAAGAATGCTTTCGGATGATTCCTTCTATCGGCGGTTTTATGATAATTTTTTGGCTAGCTCGCCTGTCGTTCGATTGAAATTTGCCAAGACAGACTTGGCACAACAACGCAAACTTTTGCGTCATGGGGTCAATTTGATGCTTATGCTGTCTGACAACAACATCGCAGGGCAGTACGGTATGGATCGGATCCGGCAGAGCCATGGCCACGGTCAGCTCAACATTACGCCCGAACTGTACGGTCACTGGCGTACGAGTTTCTTCAAGACGCTAAAGGAACTAGACCCCGAGATTTCATCAGAGGTGGTCACACAGTGGAGGCGCATCGTGGATCGGGGAATTGCCCACGTGAAGGGTGGATATCAAGGGTAACTGCATTACCAGATACCTAAAAAATACGCCCGCAATTCATGTGCGGGCGTAATACTCTAAATCTCTTATTGAGTAAGGTGGATGGATTGCCAACCAACGGTGAATAGTTTGGCCTATAAAACCAGTGCCTTCTCTTCCACTATCGGTAGGGGCATTACTTGAGAGGGCACCTTCGTTTTAGCCAGGTACTCTTCTTCCAACAGGTCCGCCCATACTTTCATGTACCTTACCACATCTTCTCGCTTGTTGTGGTTGGGGTACCTGTGCTCTTCAGGTAGTCGCTTCAATACTGCCCGGTCACCCAGGCGTTCCAGATTCTTCAAATCCTCAATGCTCAATCCGTGCTGTAGCAAATCAGAAATCAACAAGTCCATCGGCATGCCACTGGTAGCGCAGTAATCATTCACTTGTTCGGTCCAGTCGCCATGGTTCCGCATAGCAAAATGGTGAATTTCCGCCTTGGTGTATTCCGTTAGTTCTTGCGCCAGATTGCCGCAGTTGCAACTGCCCATGTGCCCCCACTGGTACGGAGCTCCAGATTCTAGCTTGTTTGCCGTGCGCCGCAGCGCACCGATGAGTTCAGGAGTAGGTCGTGCCATATCGTTCTTCGCTTTTCCAGAAACAATCTACACTCAGCCAAGCAATTGTGCCAGCGAATGGTTTAGGGTTTTTTGGGAATTTTCAATTCGGGGCGCTAGCCTTGCATTATGCAGGGTGTCTTCATTGTTTCTCCCAACGGTTTGGGCCACTTCAAACGGACCTTGGGTTGGTTACCTTCGTTATTCGATGCTTTTCCTTCACTTACCGCCCACGTATTGGCCTGCCAGTGGCAAGTGGAGCGTTTGGGTGGGGAATGGTTGACGAGTCCTCGGATACATTTCCACACCGGTTTTGTGGACGCGGCGGTCCGATGGAGCCGTCAGGCAGAAGATTATCATGGAGCTGATTTGCTAGGCTGGACCCAGACACTGGAAAGCTGGCCGCTGCTCGCTTCGGCTGATTTCGTGGTCTCGGACAATCTAGTGGAGGTACTTCGTCTTCGGTCCGATGCCATCATGATGGGCAGCTTTCTTTGGGGTGATATTCTTAATGGGGCTTACCCTGGCATTGCTTCCATTGAGCGGTACCGAGAGAAAGAAGTACGCCTGCTGCAGGCTCACCAGCCACCTATGCTGTGTGTGGGAGATATGGCGATGCCGGCTGTGCGAGAGCAAACCCAGGCAGTGCTATGCCCGTGGTTCACTGAGCGCTTGGCGATCTCAGCTGCCCAGCAGCTCAAACCCCAGGTGGCCTTCCTGGGCGGAGCCACCCCTTCCATCCAATCAGAGTTGCTAACCCAGGCTCGGCAGCTATCTACCGCCGTAGACTGGGAAATCTGGGTGCCCGACCGCATGGTACAGCCTGAGGATCCTTTCCAACCCTTCGATTTTTCTCCGACGCGCTGGCGTACCCTCGATGCCGTAGTGTGTCGCCCGGGCATTGGAACCCTCTCCGATGCCATCAGCCATGGGGTGCCTGTGCTTGCGCTCGAAGAGCCCGAGAACCCTGAGATGTGGCACAATGCCCAGCAGGTGAAAGCTTTGGGGATGGGTGAGGCCTTATCGCTCGATGCCTTAAATCAGCTACCCGAGGTGCTCACCAAGTTGCTAGAACCTTCTGCTTTTAAAGGATACCAAGAGGTATTGCAATCTCGTCCGGTGGGGGGACACCTGATGGCTACTGAGTGGTTGAAGGCATGGTTGGGGTAATTTCAGCCCCCATGAACCATTATGCCTTCAGAAAGATATTCAAATTAACCCCTGCTTCTTTAATTACAGTGCCTTCAGGGTCCAGCGTTTTCATCAGTTGCCCAATTTCCAGCACCTGCTGTTTGTAGTCGTGTTTTACATCGCCATAGAGCGAGTTGATGTGCTCACCCACCTTCTCCAAATGCCGGGCCACGTAGTTAATCAGCTTGCCAGATACTTCGGGGGGCTCAGCCGTAATCCGGTTTAGGTTGGGTCTTAATATCGAAGGAAACAGCTTTACCTGCAGGTCCAACTCGCCTATGTGGTCATCTGTATGCTCTTTGTACTTGGCAATACGGTCCAACGACTCCTGTAGTATTACCATCAAATCTTCGGGGTCCTTGTACTTATTGGGGTAGCTTTCTTCCAGGTGAAAGATGTGCTTCACGATGTCGGTTTTCTCTTCTTGCATAGAAATGGCCTTTTTCTGCAAGGAGCGACAAATATGAGACAAAGACCACCGTTGGTGCCTACAGAAAAGTGGGGATGCTGCGAAGCTTTGGAATTATTGCGTTGTAGTAGCATAAACTTAGTGCCTGCACTTTTATTCAATGCGATATAAAAGGTGCGAATGACAGATCTATCGAACATTGTTTTCGATAAAAAACACTATTGGCTCTATCTGATGATGCTTTCATTACTTCGGCTGGTTCATCCTGGCTCTTTCAAACGCTTCCGTCCTTTCTATCTGTTCTTCTAGATTCCATTCGAAATTGAACCGGTTCTTGAGATGTTCTGCTAGTGGCCCCAGTCCAATTTCGGCTCGCCGCTGATCTACATTTACCGGATCATAGACGGGCCAAACATTGAAACTTTCCGTTTCTGGATAATACTTCATTTGCCCTCCGTATATCTGAGGTTCTCCTCTGTCTGTAGCCAGTCGGTCTTCCGCCCGTACTAATAGCGCGGCTTCTAGTTTTTGGTCCAACACCGCCTGTTTCATCAGAGGGATATAATATTGGCGAGTTTCCTGATCAGCATGCTGTAATACATTGCAGATGGTGAGATTGCCATTCGAACCGGTGGTACCCGGATCGGGCCAGCCGTAGGTGTCCAGGATCAAGCGGACCTTAATGATATTTATGGCATGGTTCTCCCGGTACTGGGCCTGGTAAACCGCTACCTCCTTGTGGTCTACCCCGTGCAGATCAATCAGCGAGTCTCGGTTCCTTATGGGGGTTTGTTCCTGTTGCCAAACGGTATCCAAAACCGCGGCCATATTTTCTAGCGTGATGCTAGCCGTAGCTTTTTCCTGGGCGTAATTCTTATGACTGCCTAATAACAACAGAAGGTATAGAGGGGCAAGAGATAAAAAATGGTGCATACTCAATCGAAAAAAGATGGTTGAACCCTACCCAGATGCTGGGACTACGGGGTGTAACGTAAGCCCAATACCAAGGTCTATTATTTCGGATAAATGGTATTTCAGGCATTCTCATTTCGCATCCGTTCGGAATACAATGCGGAGTTGAATAGGATCCAAATCAGAAATGGCTTGTGCATTACGCTCGTAGGTGAGGGTGTATACATTGGCTACGGACTTCGAGAAGCGCTCAAAAACTCCCTCTAGCTGTGAGGTACGGGTGGGGAACTCTGCTATACCACCGTTGATAGCTAAGTCCTCTAAGATGGATTCTTGCAGGTTGCCTTGCCCGGTAAGGCCAATGGTGAACATACTGATCTTCACGTTGTCCTCGCTTGCTTGTACCCGGTCGATCAGGTCCGTATGGGTAAGGTCCACTGGGGAGTTGTTGTCGCGGCCATCGGTGAAAACCACAATGGCCCGGCTTTCTGCCTCACTGCCCAGCATCACCCCAATGGTAGTATCTATGGCACTGTAGAGCGTAGTAAAACGACCTTGGGTGACTCCGGCCAGAAAAGTCTGAATCTCACTGATCTGATCCGTGGGGGGCAATACCTCCACATCGTCCGAGAAAACCGTGAGTCCCACCCGGGCTTCGGTGTTGGTGTTGAATATTTCTTGGGCAAACTCTTCGGCATATTGAAGTACCAAAGGGAAGTCTTCGCCCAAAGATTCGCTGGCATCCAGCACCATCATCACATCCAGATTGCTGATTACCTCACTGGTCATTCGAAACTCCGAATCCTCAATCCAATCACAATCACCACTTAGGGCCGTTTCGTACGTAAGTACCTCGGTGATTTCATGATTCTGATTATCCTCATCAATCACCCGCACATTACCAATTACTACGTTGATAAGGTTTTCTCCTGCAGAATCACCGGAGAAGGTCTGATCAAAATCCACCTTGATCTCCGGGCTGGACTGTGCATCGTCGAAAGTGATGATAGGTGCGGTACCTGTGGGATTAGAATAATTGATGTAGAGGTCATAATCACTTTGTACCCGGCACGGGCCCAAAACGGTGCTATCACAACCCATTACCATAAGCAGGGGGAGGAGGATAAGCCAACGAGTATTCATGGGTTCAGAATTGAATTTTCAACCACTAGTTACTACTTATTTCTTAGTCACGTATTACGGATGTAATATCATTTCCTGAACTGTAAACGAGAACGGAGACGGGGTGATTTTTTAGTTTTTCATAAAAGTTGGGTCTGATTGGGTGCTACATACCCAGCTAAGGAGGATGATGGGTGAGAAAATACTTGAGCCATGTAGTGCCTGAAAGCCACGTTGGGGTTAGTTGATATGAATCATTTATCCCCCTTTTTAGGCTTCCCAGGACCTTTTTGCAGGATAATTAACTTTTTTTCGCTGGGTTAAAACTATTTTCCCATAGCCCTCATCCTACTTATGAACGCTAACTATTGGCGGACGGGAACACCACCGAATGCAAACCGAACAACTGATCGAACAGGCCCGCAAGGGCAACGACCTGGCCTTTAGCCGACTGGTAGACGACTGGTACCCACGCATCTATAATTATGCGCTGAAGTACTTTTCGGACCACGACCTGGCCATGGAGGCGGCACAGCGCACTTTCATTGCGGTGCACAAGAAGTTAGATCAGCTGCAGGAGGCTAGCCGGTTCAAGGGGTGGTTGTATCGCATTGCGACCAACTACTGCCACGAGGAGGACCGCAAGCACAAACACCGGTTTGTATTGCCCTTCTTTCAGAAAAATGAAGAGGGAGAGCTACAGCATGACGTAGCTACGGAACACCGGCAGGACAACCCGGAGGCTGAGTATGGCAAGCAGGAGTTGGCAAATGTGCTCAAGCTAGTGCTGGCAGAGCTGCCTGAGGAACAGCGAACGGTGGTGATTATGAAAGAATACGAGGGGTTGAAGTTTCGGGAGATAGCCGAGGCGCTCAAGATCTCGGAGAATACGGCCAAAAGCAGGCTGTACTATGGGTTAAAGGCCCTACGGAAGGGCTTGGAGGCCCGGCAATTGGTACAAGAAAATTTGCGCTATGAATAAGGTGAGCAAAGAAGAGTTGATGGACTACCTCTACGATGAGCTTTCGCCAGAACGGCGGGCAGAGGTAGCGGCTTGGTTGCAGGAAAACCCAGAGGCTCAAGCTGAGTTGGATGAACTGCA
>DMST01000441.1 GCA_003454975.1 Cytophagales bacterium
CGCGCCAACGACCTGCGGTCGTCGGCACTCTCTTTGCAGTCAGAACCACGAGGTAAGACTTCCAAAGCCCAAGCCGCCCAGGCCCAGAAGTGGGCGGAGGTCTTCGACCGAGCCCTCCTGGAGCGTCTCGATCTTATGCATGCGGTGGTCGAACACCAAGACCGCGTCATTGAGTTGCTAACCCATGAAATCAAAAACCCATGACGGCAACCGGGACCTTTGGTGAGCGATTACAGAACCTGTTGGACCACGAAGACCTGAGCCGAAACGCAGTGGCGACCAAAACCGGGATTTCTTACAATACCCTCAAGCACCCTTTGGAAACCCCTGGAGCGATCCTCAGCATTGACCATCTGTTGACCCTGTTGCGAACTTTTCCGCACTGGAATCCACAGTACCTACTGGCGGGCCAAGGCCCTCAATTTAGGGAGCGATTATCAGCTTTGGAGACGGAAGCTCCAAGTCCACGGGAGCGGAGTCAGTACTGGTTGGAGAAAAGGGTGCGAGTGCGAGAGGAGATGGCGCATATTCGGGGCGAGGCGTGGGGACCTTATGTTGATGAGCTCCAGGGGCTGGTCTTGGAACTTCTGGAAGAAAACGACGCTGGATGGGACTGGCTGCAACGTCAGGTACGACGGTAGAGGTCTTTGAGGGATTGGGATTGAGCCTCAGCAAATTGGATTGTCCGTTCGCGGGAGGCTTTAATTTGTTCGGCTTGTTCGCGGATGGTTTTTTGGTCCTTGCGGTACCTGTTCCAAAACCACAGCAGGGAAGAGAGGAATAACAGGAGAAAGACGGCCAATCCTACTTCCCACCAGAATTGACGGTTGTGTTTCGCCGTTTCATCATCCTGTTCGGCTTGAGCAGCATCTATCTTCTGAAAATCACTTTCCAACAAAAGAGCCTT
Organism: Cytophagales bacterium; assembly: GCA_003454975.1. Taxonomy (GTDB): domain Bacteria; phylum Bacteroidota; class Bacteroidia; order Cytophagales; family Cyclobacteriaceae; genus DMST01. The sequence continues at coordinate 908 of DMST01000441.1, forward strand.
CAACACCGCGTAATCATCATTCAAAGCATCATCGTAGGCAGCAAGGATTTGTGAGTACTGCCGTCCTTGGGCTGGTTCCCCTAGCTCATATGCCAAGTTCACGGCATTCAACAACACAGATTTATGGCGATGTCTTTTGGGAAGTGAGGTGATGATCTCAACCGCCCTCACAAGTGCTTTATAAGCCTCTTCTTTTCTGTCGAGTGCTAAGAGCGAAATAGAGAGATATTCATACCACTCCACCCGTAATGCGGAAGGATCAGGAAGATTTGCGGTAAGCTCAAGGGCTTTCTCGAATGCTATTACGGCGGAATCATGCCGCAAAGCCTCCTGGTGTTGATACCCAATATTGACGTAGGTCAAGCCTAAATGATAGTTGTCTTTAGCTTTTATCAACTTCTGTCGTGCTGTTCTAAATAGACTATCCCCTAAAACAGCCTTATCGAGGTATGTCCAGCATTTTCCAATAGTAAGATCGAGAATACCATGTTGAGGGGAGTCTGATTCCAGGAAGGCTTGCGCGGTTAGAAACAAATCAATTGCCAGGCTGTATGCCTCTTGTTGAAAGTACAATTCTCCAAAATCCTGATAAAAATCTACTTTCTCCTGTGTAGATAAAAACTGGGTGATTTGGGTTTCTGCCAATTTGAAAAAGGCCTCACCGCGTGCAAGATTCCCACTGCGGGTCATGACAATTCCTAGATTCCAGTAGGTTCTAAGGGCATATTCTTTGTTGCCTAATTTTTCATAAAAATCTACAGCTCCCTGATACCTCTCGTAGGATTTCGGCAGAGCCCATAATTCCATATCAATGAGTCCCAGCAAAAACAATACGTTGGCTTGCAGGGCTTCCTGTTCCAAGTTTTCAGCTTGAATAAGAGCACTTTCTCCCAGTTGTCGTGCTGTTATTGGATTAGAAGCATATAAACGATATGCTTCGCCATAATAGAATTTGTAAGCCTCTAAAGGGTCAGCAGGTACCTCTAGTTGAGAGGGACCGGACTGAGCAAATACCGAACTGGAAAGGGTACAGACCAGTGCTAGAAGTATTTTTTTCTTATTGAGGTTCATAGGTATGCCCATCCTTTGGGATGGGCTTTTTGATTAAACAATGTCAGGCGGTGGAGGCGGTGGTGACCCTTTCTGGTCTGGATTAGACGGTGGGTCTGTTTCTTCGCCACCACGAATATTCCGGGTCGCTGCACGGGAGAGTTGTCCTTCCACAAACTCTTCCTGTTTCTTTTTTTGATTGTGTTTCATGATACTATTGAAATGGTTTTAGGTTAGGAAGGTACCCAAAAACATCCCGCGTTTCGGATTGTCCGTGCTGCCACGACATGGGCTAAGATACAAAAAGTCCGTATCGGTCAGACTCCGCATTCAATTTTTGTGTTGAGGTTCATGTTACTCTAGAGGAGCATTTTTATTACCTCCACCACGTTTGATGAACCAGGAAAAAAGTGGTGACTTAAACGTATGGTATCGCCCTTTAGAAATACTCAGAACAAAGATGAGAAAGGCAGTCGAAAACAGAATGAGGATGATTTCCCAGACGGAGCTAAGAGTAATCTCGAAATGTATCTCTGCGGCGAACATAGGCTTCCCAAGTTTGAATACTTCTTGGGGTCAGCCCGCACTGCGATTAACGACTTTCTAGTGAGAAATGCAAACTGTCATCGTTAATGATGTCAAAAGGTAATTCCCTGTAAATCAAAATACTATGACCGAGGTTCGAGTCCTGCTCCTGCTACATCCCTATTCGTAAAATTGACCTTTTTGACTAAAAAATGGAGATTATTCACCGTCAGTAGTCTTAATTAAGGATCACAAAAAAACTTATCCACCGCTAAAAAAAATTTGGAATTGAGTCCATAAGTAGGGTACATCGGGAGAATCCTTCTGACCATTGTGAAGCGCAATTAAATCCTCCAAAGGTTAGATACATTGGTTCCGAAGTTCCTAAACAAGGCCTCTCTTTGTTAGGCGGTAAGGATGGCTTTTCGCGTAGTTCCTCTGGCGTGGCTTTAGCATTGTTGCAATACGCTAATGTGTTCGACTAAGGGTCATGATTTTTATTCCCTCCTTTTTCTTTGAATTTGATATTGAGTCCCCAAAACTTGAAGGAACTCACGGAGGATCGGATGATGGCCCAAGCTATTGCCAATATTAATATAGCCAAGGCTGAACCCAAGACAATTAGGATCAGGATAAGACCGTTGGAGAGAGCGACTGACAGAAGAGGATTCATAGGTTCCCAAGTTTGAATACTTCTTGGGGTCAGCCCGCACTGCGATTAACTCGTTTTTATCATAAAAAGCAAATACCTTTTCCGCATAGCACCTTCATAAGGGTAAAATTTACCCCAGTAAGGGTAAAAAATAAAATTTGGAATTGAATCCATAAATAAGATAAACAGTGAACATTCTACTGACTATTTTGAAGCGCAAATGAACCCTTTATAGCTTAGATGAATTGGTTCCGGAATTCCTCAACTAGGGCCTGCCAAGTTGACTCATTATAACTCAGAGCTCCCGCAAAGCCTCTACCAGAGTGGTTTTGTGGGGGTTCGAAGTGAGCCATTTTATGATAGTAGGCCCTAAGATTTAGAAGCGTTCGAAAATAGGGTCTTAACTCAATTTTTACCTCTTTATCAAGGATTGTATTCTCTTCACTCAGGGTTCGAAGAATCTGTTTTTTCGTCTTCGGATCACTGGTATAAAAAGTGCTCTCCAGATTCACCGCAAAGGTGAGTGTCTTTTCAGCGTCTTTGTTCTTCGTTTGATTTTCGATCTCTTTCCCTCGCAAGTGCCGAATCTCTTGATTCCATCGCTGAGAAAGTGTTTTGTAAGTCTCTTCGGGGATACTTTGCTCGGCGAATCGTTCAGTGAGATTCTCAAGTTTCGATTCAAGCTTTTTTCGTTCTTCTTGGTAGTGTTCCCCATTCTTAGCGGTAGCTGAATTCGCTTCCAATCGTTCCATAGTTGTCACGATGTAATCCTTCATCTCTGGCATGATCGTCAGACCACGGATAATTTCCCGGACTCCTGATTCTACGGCTTCTGATCGGACTCCTGTTTGTGTGCATCCGCATGGATTGGGTTTTCCTTTGTGGCAGTGGTAGTAGGTGTATTCTTTCTTTTTCTGGATAGCTTGAGGGATCACGTCTGCCCCGCAAGAGCACCGGAAAGGGTGCTTAGCAGTACACTTTTTCCCGCAGCTAGGGCACTTATATTTAAATTTTGTTTCCCTAGTAATTCCATAGCCGCATTCTCCACACCGAAAGAGTCCGTTAAATCCTTCTGTTTCAAGGGTAATCCCTTTGCGACCTTGGCTTTTTAGGATGGCTTGGACCTGCTTCCAAAGCGTAAAAGATACCATCGGCTCATGTGCGCCAATAGCTTCATGTACTCCAAAACGGACCAGCCCATAATAGAACGGATGGGTCAAAATTTTCTGTAACGTCTGGATCAAAAGGGGCCGCCCCTTTTGAGTTCTGAGCTTTAGGTTTGTCTCTGCATAACCGCATAGCTGACGGAGCGAATAGGTGCCAGAGCTATACAATTCAAATAGCCTACGAACTTTTTCGAATCGGTCCTCATCACGCACCACCACTTTTTCTAACCGATCATTTTTGTACCCCAATGGAGCTTTATGACAGCACCCACCTTGTTGAATCTTAGCCCTAATACCACGCTTAACGTTCTTACTGAGATCAAGACTAAACTGGTTTGCGATCCCGAGTTCTAATGTAAGTGGAATCATATTGTCCCCGGGCAAAAAGGTTCGGTCTGGGGTGAATATTGCCTGGATTACACCATTCTGGAGGCAATAGACAAGGTTTCCTCCTTCCACCATATTGCGCGCTAGACGGTCACATTTCCATGTTAGAATTCCGTCAATTTCTCCTTTTTGGATAGCTTCCAAGAGCGCTGTAAATCCAGGACGGTTATTGACTTTATGTGCCGAAGCTTGGTCGGTAAACTCCGCTAAAATCTTGAATCCTTTTCGTTTCGCTAGGAGCCTTAATTCTTGCTTTTGGGAATCGATGGATAATACCTGACGGTCCCGGCTTTCTGAAGATTTTCGGGCATAGAGTGCGAATCGGAGGTGATTGAAGGAATCTTGCATACCAAGACCCTATCACAGATTAGTCTCCGCTCAAAGGTCCAAATGGATCAGGAAAGTAAGGAGACTTCCCAAGTGAGAACGCATAGAGATTGACCGCATCCATAGCCTCTTTCTCGGCCTCCTCATAACTGATTTCCTCTTTGGTAACCATCTTGTACAGACATTGGAACTGTTCGACTTCGTAGCGGGTTAACTTCATAGGAGAATTATAAGGGCCATATATGTACTATAATACCCATCAGCACTCCAAATTTCTTTTGGACCCCTCCCTGCCGGGACCGGGCTCTCCCT
>DMST01000151.1:0-2843 GCA_003454975.1 Cytophagales bacterium
ATGAGCAGCTCGCCCAACCCCAGGGTGGCCTCTATCAAAACCGGTTTTGAACCTATTTCTTCGCCAATCAATTTTGCCTGCCGATAGTACCCAACGGCCAGGTCCTTCTTCTCCCAACTTCGGTACAGCTGGCCCATATCCAGGCAGGTGATGGCATAGCCTTCTCTATCACCTGTTTCCTCCTCTATGACCAGGGCCTGATCAAAGTGCTCAAGGGCCAGTTCATATTCCTTTTGAGACAAAAAGAGGTTACCCAGATTGCTCAGGGCGCCCGCCTCGCCCCTTCGGTCTTTCAGCTTCCGGGAGATTTCCAGTCCCCAATTGAGGTACTCCTGCGCTTTCTTAAAATTGCCTTCGTTTTTATATACCACCCCCAGATTGGCCACCGCAGCCCCAACCCCACGGTCAAAATTTATGGAGTCAAAAATCACCAGGCTTTTTTCGTAAGCCTCTACCGCGCGTGGGTAGTCCCCTTTGTTTTTGAGAATGATGCCAATATTCAATAGAGTGATGGCGGCTCCCCTTACATCTCCACTTGCTTGCTTAATGGCCAGTGACTTTTCGTACCACATGGTAGCTTCGTCATGGTTACCCAAACCTTTGTGTACCACCCCCAGATTGTTGTATATCCTGGCCTTACCCAGCGAATCTCCAATTTCCTGGTATTGATGGAGGGCCATTTCATATTCAGATATGGCGTCCGAATACCTTCCCAGCGCCTCATACAAAGCACCAATCGGCTGATGTACACTCCCCCAGAGAGCGGTGATCCCAAATACATCCTGTAGTTCAGCGGCTTTCTGATACTGAGTAAGGGCCGACATGGGGTCCCCTCTACGACTCCAGGCTTCCCCTAAGGTCCTCAAGCCATAAATCTGCTGGGCCGTATCACCCGACCACTCAGCCAGGAGCGTGCCTTGAGTATAAAAAGTCTGGGCCGAATCAAATTGGGATTGAACCAGATACACGTCTCCCAATACAAACCAAGATTTCGACAGGACCAAAGTATCCTGCTGGAGGGTAGCCAGGGCCACCGCTTGCCGGGCCAGGGAATCTGCCGAAACATACCGCTGCTGTTTCCTGGCTATACTTGCCAAGGTGCACAAGGCATCGCTTTGCTTTCTCAGAGAGGAGGCCGCAATGGCAAACTGGAGCTGTTCTCTCGCGAAGAGCGCCGCACTATCCCAATCCTGCCGCTGCATGGCGGCCATGGCACTTTCTTTCAATTTTTGCCAGCGAATGCTATCCTGTGCAAGTGGCTGCCCACCATTCTGGGGAAGCCCACGGGTACTGCTGTACATTGGGATTATTACCCAAAGGCAAAACGCCAACCCTATTATCCTTCTGAGATTTGCCATGTTTCCATTTGGGTTTAGTCTTTCTTTCGGTGCTTGAATACACCCGAAAAGAAGGCCGCCGAGATCTGAGTATATCCATTAGCGAGCAATACAAATTGACAATGAAAATAAGAAAAATCAATGTTGTATGCTTAATAGTATTAGTTTAGGTTAAGTTTTAACACACTTGCTTACTTGGAGCCTAATTTCGTAGGTGCTATGCAACGGTAGCATGGGAAAGAAGGTCTTTGGGAAAAACTGAATATGATGAATATCAAGACGTTTACTCAGCAAATGAAACAATCCGAAGAGCCCCTGTTTCAGGCATTGCATGCCCTGCAGCAAACTCCCTTAGTCAGGGTAAAATCCCATCAGGATTTCTCGGCTTGGCAGCAGTGGGTACCGGGGCAGTGCGGGCAATCGCCTTCAAGGTATTTGTCTTAGAACTCTTCCAGGTTTTATATAGTGGGCAGGCCTTTAGTATGAACTCACTTCCTAAGGTGGGTTAAATTACTCTTTATACGGTGCAACGACGTGTATCCTTCTTAAGTCACTATAAAAATGTAAATGATATGAATATCAAGACTTTTGCACAACAAGTAAAGCAGTCTGATGAACCGTTTCATCAGGCACTGCATGCCCTACGGCAAGCATCCCTGGCCCAGGTGAAAACCAGTCAGAAGTTTGCCGTTTGGAGCGAATGGGTACCCAATGGGGGGTAAGGTAACGGCCTTCGGGCCGTTTTCCTGATATCCTGCCACACTTGGCGCGCTGCCTTCCACACCGTTAGCCACAGAAGCCGGCACTGGTCAACACCAGTAGGACCTTACCCCTGATAAGCTCTATTTTTATTGGCATCCTAAACCGGAAAAATCATGAACATTCAATCGTTTACCCAGAAGATAAATCAGTCCGAAGAACCCCTCCTTCAGGCCCTGAGTCGTCTGCAGCAAACCTCATTAGAAAAGGTGAAATCCCATCAGAAATTTGCCGGCTGGCAAGTTTGGAACCAAGCATCCTGAGGAACGCGGTCTTTGGGCCGCAAACCCTCACATATTGTCTATGCCCACCACTACACTGGCCAACGCCGCCGTCCAATTGCTCTCTACTGCACCCAGAGCACAGGACTGGCCTGCCCTTCAAGACCGGTTGCGTACATTTCCTAAGGACACACGCGGAAAGCACCCTTGCGATTATACCTTGTGGGCTTGCCAAACGGGAGGCGGTTCTGCGGAAAATTCAATTCCCGGTCTGGCGGCCATATTTGCTTGTATGGAAAGCATACGGTTGGTAGATGATCTATTGGACGAGGACCCCGAAGGACTCCAGCACCAAGTAGGCATTGGCACTACAGCCAACCTGGCGTTGGCACTGCAAGCTGCCGCCCAACACGTCATTACCCAGGCCAGCGGCATCCAGGCAGGAAGAGAAGATATTTTGGCGAGCCTTCATTCTATGATGCTAGACACCGCCTTTGGCCAAAACGAAGAGCTGCGGGCGGCGGGC
>DMST01000151.1:2899-4986 GCA_003454975.1 Cytophagales bacterium
GCGGGTGGTAGGGCTGAAAACACCGCCTCTTTTCGTGTCGGCGCTCTACATAGGCTGCCGCCTGGGTGGGTGCAGTCATGCCATCGCTCAGCAGGTTTCGCACCTCGGCACCTCGCTAGGTATCCTTATCCAGGTAAGCGATGACCTACACGATGTGCTCCAGGATCAGGTGACCGCCGACTGGCACCACCCCACCAAGAATCTGGCATTGCTGTTTATGCAGTTGGCGGAATACCCGGAGAAGGAGAAGTTCTTACACCGACTGACTCACCTACAAAGTGCCGCCGATTTACCGTACCTACAGCAACAGTTGATCAGTAGTGGAGCCATCAGTTATGGCTGCTACAAACTGGTAGAACTGTACCGCCAAGGCTCAGAACGAGCTGCCAGCCTCCCACGGCCCTTTGTGGATCCAGCCCAAGCATTACTCCGGTCCTACGTACAGCAGGTGGGAGCCCTACTCACCCGGGTAGGCATTCCCTTGCCGGAAGATCTTCAGTAACTTGGCCTCTGCATCCACCAGAATCCTTTTTCAGACTTCCCGGAAGGTCCCAAGATGTAAAGATTGTGGCTTGGGGGATTAGACCTTCCGGTAGTCCGCGTGCCCCAGGGTACCATCGATCTTTACAATATTGGTTTCTGCACCGGGCACCACGTCGGTATTGTGGGCAGAAACACAGCGCCACCCTTCCGGATGCTTACGGACCACAAAGCTGAATACATTGTACCGGGCACCGGGCGCTTCCACCCCGGCATGCCCGGTTTGGCCAGAAAGTTTCATGCGGGCATGCACCACGGCGATGTCCTCCGTTAGGTATTTAACCGTGGTACGGCGCAGCTCGGCCGTAGAATCCTTAAAGATCACCCGCAGTCCGTATTCATGTGCTTTGTAGATGGCCAATTGATCATGCCACCAGAGCCCTACTACGTTCACAAATTCGGCTTCCTCCTCAAAGAGTGCCGCCAGTTGGTCTGCCCGGCGCGTGTTCCAGGCAGTGACAAAAGCACGCGGTACATCTTCTGGCTGGTCAATGGGGAAAGGTGGGTCCTGAAAAAGTGGCATGGCGTATCCCAAGTGATGGTATCTTACCAAGATACTTCATGCACGGGAGTTTTAGGAAACCTCTACCAGGAAGGGCTTAAAAAGTCGATAGTTTGTAAGCACCATTTACTTAATACACCCAAGCTTATTGTCCAACAGCGATATTTCACTCCTTGGACTCATCCTGTCCAATGACCGGCGACACTAAACGCAGTTACAGTTTTTTGATGATAAACTATAACCTACTCTTTAGTAGAACATTACACCTGATTTTAAGGAGCAATCGGTTTCGATTATCTATACATCAACGAATTGTTGCGCTCGGTTAAATTTTACATGAATCTTCACCAACGGGTTTGCGGAACTACTTATCACGGTACGATATTGCCATACTATTTTAGTATAACAAATCGTACTCTTTTATGAAATTGGTTCTAGCTACCCGCGCTGATGCTGAGCGCGTAAACACCCTCCGGGTAGACGCGTATAAAACCGCCACTGGTTCCGTTTTACGTGATTTTGATTTCTTGCTTTGGAATTCCGTAGATGACCGCGCCTGTGTCCTCTGCCTGGAGAATAGCGAGGGAAAATTTGTGGCCAGCCTTCGATGCATCTGGGTAAATGAGTTGGCAGAATTAGAAGACCTATGCGATGCCAAAATTGCCTCACCTCCGCCCTTCCCTACGCTGTATCAAGACAAGCTCACCACACTGGTGGACTACCGTTTGCAACGCCTGTCCATGATCTTTCGGATTTTCGTCATGCAAGCGGCTATTGAATCGGATATTCAGTCCTTCTCCTTTACCATCAACGAAACAGCCTCCCGGGTGCCCCTCCTGCAAAACCTGGGCTACCAGTTTACTCCCGCTGACCTAAGCCACCGCCAGGAGGATAACGCCTTCAACAATTCGGTAGGCGTACTCATCGGTAGTCTTCACCACAAACACTTCCCCACGGCCCTGGAAGAAGCCATCAAAAGTCAGGTATACCCACTAGAAGAAGTGCAGCTGGGTGCCTCACTGGCTACGGATACCCACGAGCTGAT
>DMST01000151.1:5037-5230 GCA_003454975.1 Cytophagales bacterium
CCACGAGCTGATCCGCAAAGCGTGGGCGGGCAAGCTGCTGGTGCCTACCGCTAAGGGATAACCCTAGAAGTAGGACGAATCCATGCCACAAGCCTGGCATACGTCCTACGTCTATTTTCTTGCCGCTTTAATAAAGCCCAAGGTTTCACGGGCCCAGGCGATCAGGTTCCATTCCTGCCTCAGCGTTGCCCCC
>DMST01000370.1:0-9839 GCA_003454975.1 Cytophagales bacterium
GCGCACATCGGCCAGGCTCACCGCCTTGCGTCGGATAAGATCCAGCAGGCGGCCAGGCGTAGCCACTATGATCTGAGTAGGCGTTTTCAGTGCCTGAATCTGTCGGTTGATGGGCGAGCCACCGTATACCACCTCAATGTTAAGGACGGGATTGTCCTGAGCAAAACTTTTGAGCTGCTGTGCCGTCTGCTGGCCTAGCTCTCGTGTAGGAGCCATCACAATGGCCTGCGTTGCGCGCATATCTTCTGCTACCAACTCTAGTAGCGGGAGACCAAAAGCAGCCGTTTTTCCGGTACCCGTTTGGGCAAGACCTATAAAGTCCGTAGGATCACTCTCCAATAGCAGCGGGATAGCCTGCTCCTGGATGGGGGTTGGTTTCTCGAAACCAAGACGGTCCAATACCGCACTGGTATCGGCGGAAAGACCAAGTTGTTCAAATACGTTCAAAAAGGGATTTGCTTAATGAACTACAAAGGTAGGCAACCCTTTTTGAATTACTGCTTTATATCTATACTTCCTTCACCAAGCCCATGGCTACCTAGTGGTCTGTATGTAGCATATTGGATGGTGATACCATGCCATCTGGGAATAAACCAGTTAACCTGTCTGCATTCTGCCTTGATTTTTCGGTGAAAAATGTACTTTTGCGTAAGCTCAATAGCTGAAGATTTATTAAGATTAGAAGAGGAAAATATTATTCCTCTGGTATGACCCGATGAGAGCTTCTGCGATATTACTTGCTGCAGGCATGAGTACCCGAATGGGCGAGCAAAATAAGCTCCTGCTCCCCCTGGGCGGTAAACCAATCATTGAACAATCTTTGGAAACGCTACTGGCGGCAAGTCCCTCAGATGTAGTGGTAGTGTTGGGGCACCAAGCCTCCCGGGTACGCGAGGCTTTGTCTTTTTATGAAGGCAAAGTACGCTTCATAACCAATCCTCATTTCGAACAGGGTATGACCACCTCTATTCAGGCCGGTGTGCAAGCTATTTCTCCCAATGCGCAGGGTGTTATGGTTTGTTTGGGAGATATGCCCTTTCTTACTCCTTCGGATTTGCAGCAGCTGGGTGCGGCCTTCACCCAAGCGGTAGCTAAAAATCCAAAATCCATTGTAGTACCCACCTACGAAGGCCAACGCGGAAACCCGGTTACCTTTAGCATGGCGTTTCGTGATGAGATCCTGGACCATGCCCATTTAGATGGCTGCAAAGGCTTGGTAAAACGGAATCCTGAATATGTTGTAGAGGTGCCTTCGGCTGGCCAGGATGTAAGACTGGATATTGATACTCCCGAAGAATACGCACAAATGGAAGCCCTGTGGAAACAGCGACAGCGTTCCTAAGTTTATTACATTATGCAGATTAAGATTCAAGCCTTCGGTATTGCCCGGGATATATTGCAAGCGTCAAATTTTTCCTTAGAACTAGAAGGGCCCATCACTGTAAAGTCCGTAAAGGAGCATTTATTGGGGAAATTTCCTGCGTTTGCTGACTTGGCTAGCCTGCGGGTGGCTGTCAATACTGAGTATGCAGAAGATGGACAAGAATTACAGGAGAATGATGAGATTGTGCTGATTCCTCCTGTAAGCGGAGGATAAGTTTTTCGCCTTTAGTTTATATTCCCTATCAGTTTATTATTTCAATCAGCCTAATTCTTAGTTATGTAAGTTTCGTGCTTAAGTGCCTTTTCCTTAGTGGGTTAAATAGAGCTTTTTGCTCTTCAACATAGGTACAGGTATAACAACGAATCCACATAACAATGAATCGCATTATTCGATTTTTACAATCAGAGTCATTCGTCTTTCTTACTTTGGTATGTGTGCTTACGGGGCAGATAATTCATACCATGTATTTGTTTGACTCCGTTCGCCCCATCAATCTGGCCTTTCAGTGGAATGGTGAAAACGTTACGGCTGTCAACTGGGTGCATGCAGCGTTTTTTGCTTTAGCTATTGAAGCAGCCATCCTGATGTTTATTCTCAATGGGAAATCTATGCCCTCAAAACTCTATGCATTGGGCTCATTTGCTACCAACATTCTTTACTATGCTCCTTGGGAAAGGTCCATTCCAGATATGGTTACCACCATCCTGGTGAGTGCCATGCTGGCGGGTTCCATATGGTTTTTCTCTGATTTGTTTGCCGAAAAGGTATCCAACATAGAAGAAGGTGCCGCCACCACTCGATTGTTGGCGAGCACTGCGGGTCCAATAGTAAATGGGGGAGAAAATGGTAATGCTGCCAGGCAAGGCTTTAAAACTACACTTCCAGATGGAAGAGCTTCTTAATTCTAACGGTGCATCAGCACCGTGAAATCATCCGGACTGTAGGAATCTATCATTTCCGTTTTTGGAGAAATCCCTTGACAAAATTCCATTACTTCTTCAGGATGGTAGGTGCGTAAATACCTTTCTCTGTCAGTTTTCTGGGTCTTCAACAAGTTGAATCCCAGTCCTTTGTTGCACAAACTCCAAAGTCTGCCGATGGCCGAGTACGGATGATCGGGTACCGAAGTGGGGTAGCTAAGTGCTCCGCAGGCTACCACATAATCCATGGCCAGTAGGTCTTGTTGCATGTAGTCACCGCATGAGAAAGTGACTCGTTCCTCATCTTTATTGAGTTCTTGGGCCTGAGATATGAAATTGGGTAGAATGTCGACACCTTTATATATAGTAGGTTGGTATCGGGCAGATATGAACTTCCAAAAGTCCCCGAGTCCGCACCCCACATCCAGAATGGAGGCATCCTCCCAATCACCCAGTCTTTCCAGAATAGTAAATCGAAGTTGCTGCGCCTCCTCAGATGACCAACCTGCTTTTCCTGCTGAAGTAGGTTTCTCCTGGTGTGATTGATGAAAAGCTACTAAGGTAGCTAGGTCTATTGGGTCCATGATTAGGATAAAGAAGCAATGATTTTCTTGGCTTTGCTAGCCACGGATTTGCGCTCATCCTGGGCATGCCTCGCTAAGTGGGGTAGGAGCCAAGCCTTAAGAGATTCATCCTTTTTGGCCCACTTGCCTAAAGTGTCCATAGTTTGTGCCAGCACAATCCAGTCCGTGTGGTTGGCTACATTGCCTTGCATGATTTCCAATGCCCGCGTTCGTTGTTCTGGGCTTAGGTCCTTCTCGTACGTTTTAAATAGCTGAGCCAGTGTCCATTGGGTGGATGCCTGATCTATTGCCGCAATGTCCGTAAGCAGTCTATCCAGATAAGGTAATAGTAAGGGCTTATTTGCGGCGGCAATACGCTTCATGCCGTTAGATACCCGCAAGCGCACCACCTCGTCTTCACTATAATAGAGATGGAAGAAGTCTGCCAATAGCGGGTCCGGCGTGGACAATACTTCTTCTACCACTGCCACCGTATTGCCCAGGGAGTTAGGGTGGCCACCCTGTAAGCGTTCCTCCATTTCTGGGTTAGTTACTCTGTGCATAAAGCTTCGGTTTCTGTTTGGCCCAACAAACTGACCTAATGACGTTGCCTTCTTTAGGTTAAAGTTAAGGCTATTCTTACGTAGTAGAAGAACCAAACAAACAATAACCCAAAACTAAAGATGCCTTGCTTTTGCCTAACTGAAATTGGGAAAATGCCATAATTACCAAAAAAAATTTCCCCAAATCGTATTTTTCCAGTTTTTACAATTGTTACACTACGTATCAGCGTCGCAAACGGTTACGTTGCAGGTTAAAATCAAAAATTTTTAAATATTGAGTTAAAAACAGACCCAAAATTGAAATGAATCACGTGTTTTGATGTGATAATGGTTAATTATCGACCCTATCAAATTTTTTTTAACAAAGTTTTCTCCGGTCTTTAGCCTTACGAAACGCAAAAACATTTTACATCAACTCACATCATTATGGGAAACATTTTGACAGCGATGATGGTCGCAGGGTCCGAAGTCGCGGATTCGGTACTTGAGGCTGCTGCAGCGCCAGAAGTGGCACCTGCGGCCGTGGATACGGCAGCAGTAGGCCTTTTTACAGCAAACAACGTATGGATGATGCTGGCTACGGCTTTGGTATTCATCATGCACTTGGGGTTTGCCGGAGTAGAAGCGGGCTTCGGTCAAACGAAGAACACGGTAAATATCCTGTTCAAAAACACGCTTACTCCTATAATAGGCCTGCTCACCTATTATGTTATTGGGTTCAACCTGATGTACCCCGGAGACTTCAGCCTTAACATGTTTGGCGGTGGTTTCTTTGGTTTCGCAGGTTTCGGCCTCGATGCCGGTACTACTCCTTCTATTGAGTATACTGATGGAGCCTATACTTACTGGACGGACTTTCTGTTCCAGGGTATGTTTGCCGCCACTGCGGCCACTATCGTATCTGGTGCGGTAGCTGAGCGGATCAAGGTATCTGCATACATGGTGTTCACCTTACTGTATGTAGGGCTAGTGTATCCATTCCTGGGAAGCTGGAAGTGGGGTTATGGCTGGCTAGACGACATGAACTTCTACGACTTTGCTGGTTCTACTCTGGTACACTCCGTAGGTGGCTGGGCTGCTTTAGCGGGAGTTATCGTACTGGGTCCCCGTATCGGTAAGTACGTAGACGGTAAGGTAGTAGACAAGCCGGGTTCTTCAGTGCCTTTGGCCGTGATTGGCGTATTCCTACTTTGGTTGGGCTGGTTCGGCTTCAACGGCGGTTCGGTACTCTCTGGCGATCCTGATGGCACCTCCTTCGTGCTGGTTACAACCTGCATGGCAGCATGTACTGGTGGCCTTTTCGGTTTCCTCACTGCCTGGATCGTCTTTAAGCGTCTGGACTTGGGTATGGTGCTCAACGGCATTCTGGCCGGTTTGGTAGGCATTACCGCTGGGGCCGACGTGGTTTCTCCTGGCGAGTCGCTACTCATTGGAGCAGTAGCCGGTATCATTGTGGTGTTCTCCGCTATCGGTATGGACAAACTAAAGCTGGACGACGTAGTAGGTGCTGTATCGGTACACCTAACTTGTGGTATCTGGGGTACGCTGGCGGTAGGTTTGTTTAGCTCAAATCCTGAGCACACCTTCCTCACCCAACTTACTGGCGTGGCTGCTTACGGGGCGGTTGCCTTCCCTATCGCCTTCCTGATCTTCTTCGTACTGAAGAAAACCATGGGCGTTCGGGTATCTGAGGAGCATGAAGTAGAAGGCTTAGATAGCCACGAGCATGGTATCCGCGGATACACCATTATTTACGACAACTAAGTCGTAACCCATCCCATACTTCTTTTTTCAACTATCCTAAAAAGAAAGGCCCCACCAACAAAGCGGGCGGGGCTTTTCCACTAAATCAATTATCAATAATTAATCCCAAAAGAACATGAGAAAGTTAGCAATCACAACCCTTTGCGCTTTTTCTCTCTCCTTTGTCGCTATGGCACAGGAAGAAAATGGTCCTACATTAACATTTAGTGGTTCAGCAGACACCTATTTTCGGACAAACCTGAATTCAACTAATGATGCCTCTAATGGCGGTATGCTGGCGCCCGGCACCTCGTTTGCCAATGGCTCTGGCTTCAGCCTGGGGATGTTTAATCTCATTACTTCGTTTAGTACTGATAAAGTAGGTTTCGTTGCCGACATCGTGGCGGGCCCTCGTGGAGTAGAGGCGGTATTTGGCTCACCGGCTCCGCTCAACATGGTGAATCAGTTGTACGCTTACTGGAATGTAACGGATCGGTTGACCCTTACCCTGGGTAACTTCAATACATTCTTGGGCTACGAGGTGATTTCACCAGCGGCCAATTTTAACTACTCTACCTCGTACATGTTCTCTTACGGTCCATTCTCCCATAGCGGGCTGAAAGCAGATATTGACCTTGGAGGTGGTTTTACAGCCATGGCGGCTTTGCTGAATGCTACTGATTTTACGGATTTCAACCCTGCCAACGAATACTATGGCGGTGTGCAGGTAGGATATTCCAATGATATTGGTGGTGTTTGGCTCAATGGTTTGTTTACCGATGGTTTCTGGCAAGCAGATATCACGACCGGCTGGGATGTGAGCGATCTGTTGTACCTCGGACTGAACAGCACCATTGCCTCAGACAACTTTACGGGAGTAGCTGGCTATGCACAAGTAGCCGCTACTGACAACCTTGCCTTTGGCTTTCGTGGGGAGTATTTCCTAGACCAAGGGGTGGGTGTACTAAATCAAGACGAAAGTGTAATCGACCTCACGCTCTCTGCTAATTATAGCATAGCTGGGTTGACATTCATTCCTGAGTTTCGGGTAGACCTGTACTCAGAAGAGGATTTTGTATTGACTGATGCTTCTACCGATTCGCGGGCTAACTCCCTGAGTTCATTCGTGTTGGCGGCAGTATATGCGTTCTGATGGGATTTGGAAAGAAAACATTGTAAAACGCATTAATTCAAATTTTATCATGGCAAAATTTAAGCTCGAATACATCTGGTTGGACGGATACAAGCCAACCCAAAGCTTGCGGAGTAAAACTAAAATTGTAGAAGATTTCAGCGGAAGCCTGGAAGACTGCCCTATGTGGTCGTTTGATGGTTCGTCTACCGAGCAGGCTGCCGGTAACTTCTCCGATTGTTTGCTGAAGCCCGTCGCTATTTTCCCTGACCCTGTACGGAAGAATGGCTTCTTGGTAATGACGGAGGTGTTGAACGCTGATGGGACACCCCACGAAAGCAACGGCCGGGCCACCATCGAGGATGAGGACGATGACTTCTGGTTTGGTTTTGAGCAGGAGTACTTCCTGTGGGATCCTGAAACAAACTTGCCTTTGGGCTTCCCTGCGGGTGGTTTTGCACGCCCACAAGGGCCTTACTACTGCTCAGTAGGTGGAGCTAATGCTTATGGTCGTCAGATCATAGAGGAGCATTTGGATCAGCTAATTGACGCTGGTATCAACGTAGAGGGCATCAATGCTGAGGTAGCCCCCGGGCAGTGGGAGTTCCAGTGCTTTGCCAAAGGGGCAAAGAAAGCCGGAGATGAAATGTGGGTGGCGCGCTATTTGGCAGAGCGCAATGCCGAGAAATATGGTGTGGCCATCAACTGGCACTGTAAGCCCGTGAAAGGTGACTGGAACGGCTCAGGTATGCACGCCAACTTCTCCAATAGCCTACTGCGTACTGCCAACTCGAAGTCCATCTTCGAGGCCGTTTGTGATAGTTTCGCACCCGTAATAGAAGAGCACATCGCCGTGTACGGTGCGGACAATGATCAGCGTTTGACCGGTGAGCACGAAACTCAGTCCATTGACAAGTTCAGCTACGGAGTGTCCGACCGGGGCGCATCTATTCGTATACCTGTGTATACCGTAGAGCACGGCTGGAGCGGATACTTGGAAGATCGTCGTCCTAACTCAGCGGCTGACCCTTACAAAGTAGCTGCTCGTATCATTAAGACGGTGAAAACCGCAAAAGTTGAAGAGTTCGCGTAAGGTGCCTGGCGCCAGAACGTGAGTTGGTGGGGCTGCCTTTGCCAGGGCAGCCCTTTTCCGTTTTTAGGCAGTTTTCAATCAGGGTAGGGGGGAGCAAGACTCCTATTTGATCCCTTTGCAGAAAGGGAACGCAAATATTAAGTAGCAGCTTCCAAACGAGAGATTAGCTCTTCACCACTGTCAACGGTCGGCTCTTCGGCTATTTCCTCTTTGTCTTGGAGGTACTCATTGATGCGACGACGTACTTCCAGGGGACTCAGGTTGTGCGTGAGCTCCCCGTTTCGGGCTATGGATATCTGCCCCGTTTCTTCCGAAACTACCAATACCAGGGTGTCTGTTTCTTCTGACATGCCTAAAGCAGCCCGGTGGCGGGTGCCAAATTGGGCGGGTACATCGCGCTCGGTTACCGGCAGTATGCAGCGCGCTGCCTTTATTTTTCCCCTGTAAAGAATCGCTGCTCCATCATGCAGCGGACTGGTTTTGTTGAAAATTGGTAGCAGCAGGCGTTTGGTAATTACCGCCTCAATGGGATCGCCGGATTCGGCAAAGAACTTCAGCTCTGATGTTCTCGAAATTACCATTAAAGCTCCCGTATTGGCTCCTCCCATTTGCTTAGCGCCTTCCACAATAGCCGTTACATTGTACTCTGCTGTGGGATTGGAGCGCTTGAAGATGTTTTTCATCATGCTATCTCGCCGGAAGGAGGTACGGCCAATGAGCAAAAGGAATTTGCGGATTTCCTGCTGGAAGAGAATGATGGCTGCTAGCACACCTACGCCCATAAACTGACCTAGAATAGCACTCAACAATTCCATGCCAATGGCATCTACCACCAGAAAAATGAGATACAGGAAGAGGAATCCTAAAAAGATACGGACGGCCACGCTGCCCCGCATCAGTTTGTACACCTGAAACAATAGATACGCTACCAATGAGATGTCGATAAAATCGACGATCCCGATTTCCAGAAACCCAATTTTGATAGCAAAAATCAACCTATAGTTTGTTTACGAGTGTTACGGTTTCCATGGCCTCTCGTACATCGTGAACCCGCAAAATAGAGGCGCCTTGGGTGAGAGCTATCGTATTGAGTACGGTAGTTCCGTTTAGGGCTTCAGCCGCAGTTATATCCAACGTGCGCCAAATCATTGATTTGCGCGAAACGCCGGCGAGTACTGGATGACCAATCGATAAAAAATAATCAAAATTTCGCAGAAGTTTGAAGTTCTGCTCTACGGTTTTGGCAAAACCAAATCCCGGATCGAGTACGATATCCCGGACACCTAAGGCCTGCAATTGTTGTACCCTCTCAGAAAAATAAACACCCATTTCGGTCAATAGGTTGTCATATTTCGTAAGGGATTTCATGGTTTGTGGGGTACCGCGCATATGCATCAGGATATACGGTACTCCTAACAGTGCCACGGTGGTAAACATTTCCGGGTCCAATTGCCCACCGGATATATCATTAATCAGATGAGCCCCCGCTTCTACAGCCGCCCGCGCCACTGGGGCCCGAAAGGTATCAACGGAAACGTACACCTCAGGAAACTCGCGCACCACTGCCTCTATCGCCGGGATGGTCCGGACCAATTCTTCTTCCAGCGGTACATCATCGGCCCCTGGTCTGGAAGAGTACCCGCCGATGTCTAAAAAGAACGCTCCCTCCTGCACAAACTTCTCCGCTTGGCGCAGGACGGCCTCCTCAGTAGCTACTCGGCTTCCTGAATAGAACGAATCTGGAGTCACGTTCAATATGCCCATGACCCGGGGCGTCTCCAGCGAGACCAACGTCCCCTGAATGTTCAATGTCTTTTTTTGGGAAAATAGGCTATCTTTCGCCACCGAATTCAGACACATGGATTGGGTTAAAAAAACGGCCAAATTGACCGTTCCGCGAAGATAGGAAAGGGCCTCGTAGGCACCAAGGCTATCGGAAACCCATCAACTACCAATATATTGTAGACTCCCGTATGAAAGTACTCAACAATGTAATCCGCTGGTTAGTAGGCTTATTATTCATCTTCTCAGGATTGGTAAAAGTCAACGATCCGGTGGGTACTGCCATCAAGCTGCATGAATATTTCGATGTATTTGCCGTGGACTTACCTGCGTTGGCGGGCTTTTTCAAGGCATTGATTCCTGCCTCTCTTCCCTTGGCGGTATTTCTGGTTGTGTTGGAGGTAGCATTGGGTATAGCTGTATTGGTGAATTTCCGGATGCGTATCATTCTCTGGATTCTGCTCCTGATGATTGTATTCTTCACCATCCTGACGGGCTACTCGCACTTCACTGGACGGGTGACCGATTGCGGATGTTTTGGCGATGCCATCCCATTGACTCCAAAGCAGTCGTTTAATAAAGATATTCTGCTGACGATCTTGATTGCATGGTTGTTCTTTTTCCGGGGTAATTTCTTACCCGCCTTTGGCCGCGAGCGG
>DMST01000370.1:9871-17710 GCA_003454975.1 Cytophagales bacterium
GGTATTACCATTCTGGCAACCATTATTTCCCTTTGGATTTCCATCGCCGCTATCCGCCACCTGCCCTTTATCGATTTCCGTCCGTACAAGGTTGGGGCTAACATTCCCACTGCTATGCAGCCCTCGGAGCCCATCCGATACACCTATATAATGGAGAAGGATGGTGAAGAGGTAGAACTGGATGAATACCCAACGGATACCACCTACAAGTATGTTGACTTGAAGGTGGCCAACCCGGAGGCCATGCCTAAAATCACGGACTATTCCGTTTGGAATGATGAGGGTGATTTTACAGAAATGACCTTCCAAGGCCTGAAGTTGATGGTAGTAGTTCAGGATTTTGAGAAGGCCAAAAAACGAGGCTTGAAGCGGTTAGGTGAGTTGGCAGAGCTGATAGAGTCGCAAGGTGGAGAAGCTTTCATTGTAACCTCTTCCAATGCAGAAACTACGGAGAACTATCGGCACGAGTATCAACTAGCTATGCCTTACTACTTTGGTGATGCTACCCTGCTGAAAGCGATCATTCGTAGCAATCCTGGCATTGTGCTAATGAGGGACGGTACCATTTTAGGGAAATGGCATGCGAATGATTTCAAAGATGCTCGCAAAGACATTCCTAAGCTACTGAGATAAGTGCTGCGCTATCTGCTGAAGCGACTGGGCTACGGAGCCCTGGTAATTTTCGGGGTGGTGATCGTGATTTTTTTGCTTTTCCATGCCTTGCCAGGAGATCCCGTGAGCATGGTGGCCGGTCAGCGGAGCGATATTGCCACTCGGGAAGCTATCACCAAGGAGCTAGGTCTGGATCGGCCACTTCGTGAGCAATTTGTGCATTATTTGGCGGACCTATCGCCCATTGCGGTGCATGAAAAAAGCGAAGAGGCTGCGCGTAAGTATAACTATCGGGTGCTATTCTCTACCGGTGAGGGTCGTGCCCTGGTGTTGAAGCGACCTTACTTGCGCCGCTCCTTCCAAACTAACCAGCGGGTAGACGAGATTCTACTGCAAAACTTGCCTCCTACGCTGGTTTTGGCCTTTTCGGCCATGCTATTTGCTACCCTGATCGGGATTGGGCTAGGTATACTAGCGGCCATGTATCGGGGTACTGCCCTGGATAGCGCCTTGGTAGCAGGTGCCACCTTTGGTATTTCTATTCCTTCCTTCGTATCAGCCACTCTCATTGCCTACATTTTTGGCTACCTGTTGCATGACCTTACCGGACTCAACACCGTAGGTCAGCTATACGAAACGGATGTATTCGAAGGCCGACAAATCCATTTAGAGAACCTGGTTCTGCCTACCATCGCCTTGGGCATGCGGCCACTCAGTATCATAGTGCAACTCACCCGCAGTAGCATGTTAGAAGTGCTTAGCCAAGACTACATCCGTACGGCACACGCCAAAGGGCTGCGGCCAAGGAGGGTATTGTTACGCCATGCCCTCAAAAATGCCCTCAATCCAGTGGTAACCTCCGTTTCGGGGTGGTTGGCACAGCTTATTGCAGGGGCCTTCTTTATCGAGATTGTGTTCGACTGGAAAGGCTTCGGTTACGTGACCATCAATGCCGTGCAAACCCTCAACTTCCCCGTAGTGATGGGTGCCACGCTCTTTATCGCTATTGTATTTGTGATTATCAACCTGCTGGTAGATATCCTCTACGCGTTGCTAGATCCGCGGGTGCGCTTGCGCTAGCTTTCTTCTTTGAAAAGATCCACTTTACTCAATTACCATGAGCTGGATGTTGGTGAAGGCCACACGTGCGTAAGTACATGCCGGAATAGTTATGTAGAAGGTTTTGGCTAGTCTAGCTATGGCGATCCAATTGTTGAGGGTTGGCTCTGAAGATACTAAAAGTAAAAAAAGTAAAAGGCCAAAGGGTGGAGGATAGAAGTTCCTCCATGTCCCTATTGGCCTTTTATTTAGCTGGTTGATGTAATTCCCTTAGGGTCTCAGGTGGGGCATCTCATTTCGTATCATATCCGCAATTGGCTTAGCATAGGATTTAGATACAGGGATTACCTTTTGAGAATTTCCCACCTTCAATTCAAACCCCACTACGCGCTTGTTGAGATGCCGAAGGTGTCTTAGGTTGACCATAAAAGACCGGTGAGTTTGTACAAAATTGTCCGGTAGCTGTTTTTTGATGGTAGCAAACGTGTTACGAAGTAAGGTAGAATGTACCCTGTCACCATCTTCCCAACAGAACTGAACATAATTTTCTTGGGCTTGAACCCAGAGTAAATTTTTGATGGGGAGAATTAAGCGGTCCTTTCCGTTGTAGGAAGAGAATACCACTTTTGATAAAGTTGCCACGGTGTCAAAAGAATGGTTATAAGCAGGTGCCTGCATGGTTGTATAGTGTTTTTTGGTTTTTGAACCGGTTCTATCCGGTGCATAAGAATTTTTTTGTACTGCCAGCTGGGTCGGTACTATTGGCAGGATGGGTTTTGGGTACTAATGGTTTCAATGCTTTTTAACTTTTTTCAATTTTTTTTCGAAACACATGAAATGGACTTATGTAGTGCGCTACGTATTTATATATTTGCGTAGTCAACTACATAAATAATGAAAGAGGACTTTATGCACAGTCTGGGTCATCTGGCCTTGGCTGCCCGTTTCAAACGCATCAGCGATGCTATGATCCACAGTGGTCGGCAGATGTATAAGTCCTTGGGCTGGGATATTGAGCCAAACTGGTATTTGGTCTTTTGCTTACTGGAAGAGAAAGGGGCCCGGACGGTGACTCAGATGGCGGATGATTTGGGTTATACGCATCCTTCTATGGTGAATATGATCAAGAAAATGCAGTTGGCGGGCTATGTAGAGGCGGTGTCTGATGAGCAAGATGGGCGTAAGCAGTGGGTGAAACTCACGGAAAAATCTACCCAGCATCTGCCAGAATTTCATCGCCTATGGAATGGAGGAATATCCTGGGCTGAAGAGTTACTACCCCCTGAGACGGGCTTTTTAGAATTGCTATCCAAGCTGGAAACCCAATTGAAAGAAAGAGATTTTAAAGACCGAACCTTAGATCGTTTTCACGATGAAAAGTAATAACCTGGATTTTACACCCGATGAGTTTCGCAGGCTGCTTGGCCGCAATGCGGATTTGATTGAGCGTTATTTTTCCAATCAGGAGGAAAAAAAGGCCTACCATGCTTTTCCTCAGCCGGAAGTGGCTGGGTGGTTTGATGAGCCTCTTCCTGAATATGGGATGGACCCTGATGAGGTTTTGGATCTAGTGAAAGAACGGGTACTGGAAACGGCCACCAATAATGTGGGCCCCTACATGTACGCTTACGTAATGGCGGGAGGAACGCAGGTTTCTATTTTGGCAGAGCAACTTGCTGCCACCGTAAATCAAAATGTGGGTAAATGGCACTTGGCGCCCGCCATGACGGAAATGGAAAAACGGGTGGTGCAATGGGGGAGCGACTTAGTGGGCTATGGGGAGTCTGTAGCGGGCGTACTCTTGAGTGGGGGCTCTGCTGCTAACTTGGCTGGACTCACGGTGGCGCGAAATCTGTTTTTCGCCAAGCACAACATTCGTGAAAAAGGACTCTTTGGGATTCCTCCTTTTACCGTGTATGCTTCACAAGAGGTGCATAGTTGTGTAGACAAAAGTTTGCAAGTGCTAGGTATTGGTACTCGGCAACTAAGAAAAATAGCAACGGACGAGCATTACCGCATGGATCCCGATGCTCTCCGTGACCAGGTAGAGAAGGATAAGCATGAAGGATTCACGCCCTTCTGTATTGTAGGCACAGCGGGCACAGTAAATACCGGTGCCATCGATCCGTTGGATATCCTGGCTGATATAGCCGAACAGTATGGAATGTGGTACCACATTGATGGGGCCTATGGGGTGTTGGCGGCTGCCTTGGAGGAGTTGAAACCCTACTATAAGGGACTAGAGCGGGCAAATTCGCTCGCCCTGGACTTTCACAAATGGCTTTACCAGCCCTTTGAGGCTGGGTGCCTAATGGTGAAAGATTGGGAAACGCTCAACCAAGCTTACTTTAAGCAAGCAGACTACCTGGATACTTCTCTGGAAGACCAGCGACGGTTAGATTTCAATGAGCATTACTTTCAGCTTTCCCGGTCAGCCAAGGCCCTGAAAATCTGGATGAGCCTGAAGACCTATGGCGCAGCTCGGATGCGTAACATGATCCAGAAGGATATAGATCTTACCCACTATCTGGCAGAAAAGGTCCAGGAATCTCCTGATTTTGAACTGATAGCGACCTCTCACCTGGCCATTGTAGGCTTTAGATATACAGGAGGGATTTTTGAGGAGGAGAAAATAGAGCGTATGAACCGGCGGCTGGTGCCAGCACTGGAAGATGATGGCCGAATATTCATCACCGGAACCAAGCTAAAAGGCAAGTTTGCCTTACGGGCCTGTCTAATCAATCATCGTATGCAAACCCATACCTTGGATTATATGCTGTATGTGATTGGTGATGTAGCCCAATATGTGTCTGATGTGGTAGAAGAGTAGCCTCTATGGTCATTAGAGAGGCTACGAGCCAAGATTACAACGCCGTTTGGGAAATTTTTAGGGCGGTTATTAAAACTGGCGATACTTATGTGTTTGATCCTGGAACCCCCAAAAGGGATATGGAGAACCACTGGTTTGCACCTTACATGCATACCTATGTCGCTGAGCAGGATGGAACTGTAGTAGGCACCTATATCCTAAAGCCCAACCAAATTGACTTGGGAAACCATGTGGCCAATGGCTCTTACATGGTGCATCCTTCAGCTCAAGGGCAGGGTATTGGGAAGGCTCTCTGTGAGCACTCCCTAAAAGAGGCCAGGCGAATCGGCTTTTTGGCGATACAATTCAATATAGTGGTGGCTTCCAATGTAGGAGCGGTAAGGCTGTGGCAGTTCTTTGGATTTGAAATTGCGGGTACGCTGCCAAAGGTTTTTCGGCATACTACTCTAGGCTTGGTAGATGCCCATGTGATGTACAAGGAGCTTTAAGGTAGTGCTTGGGGTTTAACCAATCACAACCAGATTCCAAACTGGAATAAACCTATGAATTTATAAATGTAATCTAACAATTGCTAGAAAATTGGTAAAGAAAATGTAATAGCTTCACAACCTTTAGTAGGATTTGTGCGTCTTCATTGTGTCTTATGTAACTCAAACCAGCACTCTTGACTTAAAGGTCACCAGTGTATAAACCAGTTTTCTATGTTTAACTCTGTTAGATTCGGCCTAGCCAGCCGTCCTGATGTTGCTTTCCGCAGCAACACACTCTTAAAAATTTCAAAGTATCGTATTCTGCTGAAGCTATTGCTGATAGTAGTTCCTGTAGTGTATGTATACGTGTACTCCTTATTCAACAATGTGGTAGAAGGAGTAATACCTTTCATCGTCATCTTCTGTATGTTGATGATTCCAGAACTATTGTTGGGACTACAGCACTGGGGGCATGAAATGCGCCAAACCTTTTCATACGATGTGCAGTCAAAATTATTCTACTACAAACGAGGTAAGGTAGAATTTACCTTTGCTGCTGAGGATATGCATTCTGTGGAGTGGTTCTGTCCGATAGACAAAAAGGGGGCTATGAGGCGCTTCCAGTATTTAACTATGGTGGTGAAAGGGCAACGGATTTCCGTTTCCAATTTGCGTTTTTCTTTGGCTGACTTGTTGGGACAAGCTGAGGTAAACGCTAAACTAGTCAGAGTAGCATTGCCGTTAATGCCCGCAATAGAATCCAATGCTATGGCTATCAATAGAAACACTCCTTCTTTCCGAATTGGAAATGAGACAAAGAAGGCCGCATAATCTATTGTCTTAATCGTACTGAAGAGCCTGTGGTTTGATTTTTCAAACTATAGGCTTTTTTTGTTTGTACCGATTCGTTTTCGCCACTTTTGTAAGTGCCCAAGCCAATTTGGGTTCATAAATGGTCGCTCAAACCAGCGGAAATAGAGTGCAGAAAGGGTGAGTAGTAGGGGCAGCGTAATGAGTATCTGAATTAGAAAACTCAATGGGTATCCTACGTTTTGACCTATGGATGTGGTGATGGGTAGGACCCCCACAATGAAAGCATAATGCCATAGGTAGATGGAGTAGCACATGCCGCCGATAGTGGTGAGCCAAGGCTGACGGAAGAAAGCACGAACCCACCTACCCCGAAAGGCCCCGTAGAATAGTAGGAAAGTCCCAGCTAAGAAAAGAATCTGGTTGGTGAGGTGTAGGTTATGTTTGCCGAACCAGAGTAGAAACATCCCCAAAAGGGTCAGAATATCGCCTACCCAAGGGAACTGGGTTACCTGATCTTTCCATCTAGTGAGGTATACCTCTGCCAAAAGTACACCCAGGAGAAAGTATTGTCCGGCGGTCAGCAGCGACTTTTCCAGATGATATTCATCCAGAGTTTGGTACCCTTGCCAGGTGATGATGACAAACAAGAATAGGCTAATCAGGAGGGCAGCCCACCGAAGAGGGGGTTGCCTAATGGCAAATAGAAGCCCAAAGAACGGGGCGAGAAGGTAGAACTGTACTTCCACTTCCAGGCTCCACGCTACGGGGTTAATGCTGCTCCATTCTCCGTACACGAAGTGGTGCACGTAACCCAGACTTGCTGCCAAATGGGGAAGAGCTTCGGTAAAGGAAAACCGATGAGTGCCCAGCCCTACAAAAAATAGCAGGAGCATGGCAATCAAATAGGGAGGTTCTATGCGGGTAAGCCGTCGTGAGTAATATCGTTTAAGGATAGGCTTGGGAGCTCCTTGCAGGTGATGCTGGGCAAAGGGTAAGGCTAAGATAAATCCACTGATGGTGAAGAAAACATATACTCCCAGCCCAAGACGATCCACCAGGTGGAATAGAGGGTGTTCCATGGCTAATTGTTGCATTCCCTCAGGCTGAATGCGTAGCCAGTGGGTCTGCAAATGGTAGAGCACCACCGCCAGAATGGCAAAGAAACGCAAGCCATCTATCTCAGGGATGTATTCCCTGTTTTTGGAATGAATCCGGGAAAACCGATCCAAAAAAGGAGGCATAGGTACTGATACAGCTTAGTGAAACGTATCCATCAATTGCAGCCATTGTGGAGCAATCGCTTCCCAAGTAAACAATTTTGCCCGGTTGAGGGCGGCCTCTGACATAGTACCAAGGATAGTTCCGTTCTTTTCCAGGCGCTGAATGATGTGCGCCATACCCTCCAATTGCCCTATTTCCAACAGCCAACCACTGGTTTCGTGTTCTATCATTTCTGGTATGCCTCCCACCGGCGTAGAGAGTACAGGCAATCCCAAGGCTAGCGCTTGAATAACGCTGATGGGAAAACTGTCAACGTGCGAAGTATTGAGGAATAAGCTGTGTTCTAGAGCCAGCGCATGCCATTCTTCAGGCGCCAGCCTATCCTGAAATTGGACGTTAGTGGGCCAAGGAGAATTCCATCGTGTAGCTAGTGTTTCTCGCTTTGGGCCCACCATGGTGATGGTGGAAGAGCAACCTTTTTCCATCAGCAGCTCAGCCAAGCGCAACACCTCTTCATCGCCGTAGCGGGGCTGGTATTCCCGCACCCAAAGGATCTTCTGATTGAAGACCTTCCGCAATGGTGCAAGGATCAAGGTTTCCCCGAAGTTGTGAATAACCTGGGCTTTACTTTGATGACTGGGCATCCGGTCGAATAGAAACTGAGAGGTGCAAACAATGGCGTGGGCGTGTTTGAGGAGGTATTGTGACTGCTTAGGGTGGGATTGCCAACGATCTACCCAGGCGCCCGAATGCAAAAGGAGTATAAAGGGTTTGCGCCGTAGCCGCAGGAGTGGGCAGAGGAGTACTAAGTACCAAAAGGCACGTGTGGCATAG
>DMST01000370.1:17752-18633 GCA_003454975.1 Cytophagales bacterium
GGGTGGCATAGGCATCTAGTAGTACCACCTTGGGTGAGGTGGTAAGTACCGCCCAGGTCATTTGGGCCAAACGGTGCAATCGGCCACGGGCCGACCCAACAGAGCGCACGGAATAGTTGTGCCTTAGTTTATCGGCAAGGGCAAAACTATAGGTGGGGTTGATGTCTTTATGAGAGAGAAAGTTGCCTAGATACAGGATCATGAAGGGGCATGTGCTTTCACGGGCTTGATTTCCTTAGCAGGATTTCCTGCCACCAGCATATGCTCGTTTTCATGCGGCCGTGCTAGTATGGATCCTGCTGCGAGCAGAGAGCCTTTCTTTAGGCGGCTGCCCATCAGCAAGCAGCAGTGTGCCCCAACCCAGCAGTTGTCCTCTACTACCGTCTCGCCCAGCTCTATCAGCTCGCGATAATGGGTGCCGTTAAATGCGTGGTTGTTGGCAATGACCAGGTTTTTGGGGCCGAAGAGCACGTTGTCGCCAATTTTGATAGTTCCCCCTCCACTAATGACACAACCCACCGCAAAATATACGTTGCTGCCCAGCTCGATTTTCTGGGGAGCATTGATCACCACATCATTCGCTACTTTGAAACCTGGGCCGCAGCTTTTGAATACCGGACGGTACAAGCTGCCGCGTATGCGCATAAACAGGTTGCTGTTGGGTAAGAAGAACAGCAGGGTGCGGATGAGCCATAGGTAAAGCATCTGAAACCGATGCACCCATTTTCGGACCTGATAGGGGTTACTGTTTGCCATAGGATGCCGCCAGGGCGTCAATTTTGTCTTCGAATACTTTGCTGAAATTCTCTACCGTCATAGAGCGCACTCGCTCGAGTCCTTGCCTCGCAAGGCGCACCCATAAGGCAGGATCATCTATCAAG
>DMST01000281.1:0-348 GCA_003454975.1 Cytophagales bacterium
CCCCAGGCCCGCCACATTGGCGTGCGCCACGATGGGGTTGGCCGGATTGTCGATGTAGGGGCCCCAGATAGAATGGCTACGGGCTAGGGTCACCATATGGGCCTCCTCAGTGCCTCCTTCGGAAGCCATCAGGTAGTAGAAACCGTCCTTCTTGTACAGGTGTGGAGCTTCCGGGTACCGACCGCCGGTACCGTTCCATACCTTCCGTTTTTCTCCAATCAGCTGCCCCGTGGTAATGTCGACTTCGGTGAGTTCGAAGGTAGAGCTGATCACGTATGCCTTGCCGTCCTCATCAAAAAACAGGTCCGGGTCGATGCCGCCCACATCCAGCCACACCGGTTCGGACCA
>DMST01000281.1:374-4568 GCA_003454975.1 Cytophagales bacterium
GGTTCGGACCAGGGCCCTGCAGGATCCGTGGCGGTGATAAAAAAATTACCGCCGTGGCCCACGTTGGTGGTAATGAGGTAAAAGGTACCCTCATGGTACCGGAAAGTAGAAGCGAATAAATTGAGCCCCTGTTCTGCCTGCCCCTGGGCATGAATGCCGTGCCCAATCTGCTGCCAGTGCACCAGATCGCGGCTATGAAAGATGGGCATACCCGGAAAGTACTCAAAGGTGCTGGTGCTGAGGTAATAGTCCTCCCCCACCCGGCAGATGGTGGGATCCGAATAGAAGCCAGGAATAATAGGGTTGCGGTAGGTAACCGCGGCATTAGTGTCTGCCGATTGTACCCAGGGATTGGGATTTACTGTCTGGGAAAGGCCGCCGAAAGCAACCAGAAATAAGGGAAAGATCAGTGCATATTTCATGGTGCTAAAAGGTAGGAATTTCCCTGGGAAGGGTGGTCGGGGCCAGGGGGTTATTCCACATCACCGGGCAGCTAGTGCTACAAGGCAAAGGATTTGAAGGGCGAGTACCGGTAGTACTTGGGTCGGGAATCTACGCGGATGTGGAGCCACGGTACGCCAAGCCCGGCGGTGCTTAGCCACACAGGTTTTTCCTGGATTCGTTTCTGATATTCCTGCCCCACCGTTCGCCACAATAGGTCAATTTGCTCCCTCGGGGCGTTCCGCAAGAAAGCCCCCAAGTGACCGTAATATTCTCGAGAGCCCAGGGCGCTGGGTACTACCAGCTGGGCATCACCGCCCAGGTTAGGAAAGGTAACTACCGAGGCCGCTTGGTTGAAGTGTTCCTGAAAAGAATCCGGGTTAGCCTCAATTTTCGGAAGCTTATTGCTTTGGACCAACACAAACTCAAAGTCCCGGTACAAAGAGGTAGTGGTTACAGGCACCACTTCCCAAAAGAAGCCTTCAAATGGGGATTCCTTTAACACCTCGGTGAAGTAGGTTATGAATTCACTGGAGGAGGAAATCAAGCCTATCCACTCCTCCATGGTGAGCGTATTTCCCTCTTGCTTTATCCTACATCGTGTGGTCTTCTCGTCCACTGGAGTTGCTACCGAATGCCACATGGCTGGTTTAATTCATGTTTAGGATAAACGATCTACTGAAGGCTAAAGCCGATAGAATACCACGTTAACGTTGGGCAACTGCGCCTTGATGCGCAATTGTTCTTCCACCGGAAAGTTATTCTCGCTCAAGTCTATCACCGCTAGATGCGCCAAACCTCCCAAGGATTCAGGCAACGCCGTCAATGCGCAGTCTCTAAGCAAGAGCACCTTCAGATTAGGCATCTGTTGAACCCGTGCCACCACACTTTCCAGCTCAAGCGCTGGATTTTGGTTGAGCACCAGTCCATTCAAATGCTGTACCCTCCCCAACTCAGCCGGCAGCGCCGTGAGCTCGTTTTGTGAAAGCACCAATATTTTCAAATGCGGCATCTGGGATAGCGCCCCAAAGGCCTGCGCCCAATCCATTCCAGGATTGCCCGATAGGTGCAGCTCTTCCAAAGCAGCTAGGGAACGAATCGATGATGGTAAGGAGTCTACTCCTAACTCACTCAGGTACAAAAAGTCAAGTTTGTGAATACCCGCCAGGGTATTGAGGGCCCTATCCAGATCCAAGTCCGGATTCCCAGAGAGGTCAAGTTCTCTAAGATTAGCTAGCCCTTTGAGTACCCCAGGCAATTCGCGAAACTGGTTATCCCGAAGGTTGATGACTGAAAGTTGCTGACTCGCCATCAATTCGGCGGGCAAGGACTGAAGTCGGTTGCCTTGCACGTTGAGCAATTGGAGGCTGCTTACTTGCCCTATCCCTTCAGGGAGGATTTCTAAACCGCATTCCGTGAGATACAAGGACTCCAGATGGGACAACTCATGGATATACTCCGGAACCTGAGAGATCTCCGGGCACTCCAGATCCAGCCATTCTACATGGTCAGGGGTCTGCCTTGCCTCTGCCCAAGTCACATACCGGTGGCTACTTTGTGCAAACGTAAAGCTATGCACCACCCAGGCACCACATATTAACCAAATGCTTTTCATTCCGCTGCTACTCGATACACCAGTACCTGCTCTTTTCCTTCTACTATCAGGGTAATGGCAACGAGCCCCATCCCGCGCTGATAGTAGCTACGGCCGGTCGTCCGTTCTGAGGTACTTTCTACCACCAAGCATTGAGTCAAGGTTTCTGCCGGAGTCTCTAATGTACCCTGAATAGCTACAATTTTCAAAGTAGACGTTTGGCCGTCACTCACCTGTTGCCAGGTCTTACCTACGGTGTAGGGCCCTTCTAGTAGTACCTGCTCTTCTGCTTCCACATTTTCCATGGAAACAACTCCGCCCCCGGTAGCGCGAGCGTATACTTTGGAGGCCAACTGGTAACTGCCCGGGCTACCGTAGGAGGTCTCCATTACCAAGTACTCATTACCGCCAATCTGCTCGGTTTCATCCTGTACCTGGATTTTCATGGTCAACTGCTGATTCCCTTGGTTGAAGGCGTCACCGTAGCGAAAAAAGGTAACCTGGCCCTTTTCCAGGGGATAATAAGGGGACTGGGCAGTGGCGTACATGGTGATTCCCCATACTAAAAGGAGGGTAAGGCAGAAAATACTTCGTCTCATGTGGTTGTTTCTGATGGGCTGTCAAAATAGCGAAGTTCCTGACCGGTTCCCGCTTTTCAGGCGTGCTTTGTCCAACTTTCTAACCCGTATTGGCCTGCCAGGGCTTAGCCAGAGCCGCTTATACCTTGCTCAAGATCGCCGAAACAGTTTTCCTAGCAGCCCCTGCTTTTTGGAAGGGGTCTCCTCTTCTTTTTTCTTATCCGCAGGAGCCACCTGTTCGTTACTTGCTTCCTTAGTGGGTGCCGAAGGAGGCGCGGGGGCTACCCGGGTTTCTATCTTCTCCTGTGGGTCCTGCTTGGTATCGACTGACCGATACCTGATGCCAGAATCTACTTCTTCCTTCTCCTTAAAAGTGGAGCTTTCGAAGTCATCGGAAATACCTTCTTGACGCTGCATAATCACCAAGTCGTTCCCCTGAAGAACCGCCAAATAGTGGGACGGTGAAAAAGCTACGTAGCCAATGCCATAGACGTACCCCACATTTTCGCGGTCGGTATTCCATACCAGCAGATGATCCTTCACTTGCAGCACCCAATAGGCCCCCTCGTTCAGGAAACTGACCTCGGTCAACTCATAACCACGGTTGATGAAGTGCTCTTGCCCTTCAAGCATGGCGGTGTGGGGCGTGAAGTAGTTTTTGGTGGAAACACCCTCCTGAAACGTAGTGGTAAACCACTGGAAAACTCTCCGTGCCGCTTCGGACGGGATTAGCTCCTGCCGCTCCCACTTCTGAGTATCCCAACATACGTATTTCCCATGGTCGGCTCCTCCCACCAGATACTGGCCACCGGGGGAGAACACCGCGTGGGTCATTCCAAAGTTGTGATGGATGTCGTTGTAAAAGGTCTCCTTGTAGCCCTTCAGATGGGTAGGGTGCGCCCACAAGGTCTTCTTCTTGCCCTTTCCCAGATCGTAGAGTTGCGACTTGGTAGCATAAAAATGAAGCGCCATGTGGTTGCCATCGGGTGACAACGCCACACGGTTGTTGCCATTGCCATAGGGATAGTTGCCCAACACCTCACCCTCAAAGCTCAGCACGTCGAACGAATTACCTTCCCCCTGGACAATGAGCTCTTTCCGCGGTAGGTTGATTTTTACACCCTTCCGATCCAGGGGTTGACTCTTCATCAGGGCTCCTTTGCGGTCATACACCGCATGGTAAGAGATCTTATAGTCCGGCGTAAACAGGAGATGGTATTGCTCCAGCGCAGGGTCATACGCGAGGTCCGTAATACCCGGGTGAACGGAGCCAGGCTTGAACTTCTTATCTGCCAGATCCAGTGATAACTCAATCAGTTCGTTGGTTTCAGTAACCAGAAAATTATTGCAAACGAAGCACTGAGCCTCTTCCAACCACTTGACTTTAAAGGAGTACTCGTTTTTTCTAAAATGGCTGGGAAAATGCAATTTCCCCATCTCCTGATGGTCTCCATCCGGGGCAACCTTGGTAAGCAAACCGGTATCGTCTAGCAGGAGGCAAGCACCGGTGTCGTTGATATCAAAAGACTGCACCCTCATCACGGAAACATCCAGGCGGAGTTGCTCCAAGTACCCCAGCTT
>DMST01000281.1:4593-15101 GCA_003454975.1 Cytophagales bacterium
ACCCCAGCTTGGGTGCCAGCCGTACCTTCTGATCTTGCGAGGGTTTCGAACGCAGCTCCCGACTGAAGGTAGCTTCTACTTCCAGACCGAACAGCGTCTTCATTTCAACGGCCAGGTCTTCCAGCTCCACCACCAAATCGGTGGCTTTCTTGGGATTTGTCTTGAGCAGTTCGGCAGTCTCTGCTTTCACCTCTTCAAACACCTCCAGATAGCGCTGCTGGGCCAGCTCCGTCTTCCCTTCAAAAGCCAAAAGCGGCAGGTACGGGTAATACTCATCGCCCCTTTTTTCGAATAAGGCTTCGGCGCTGGATAGCTCCGTGAGTCCTTCTAGCAAAGGGGCAATCTTCTCCTTTGCTTGATCGAGCGGAAACCGCTCGGCCGTGTCCGGCCCGGCCAGCGAGGCACTGACCAGATGCTTAAACTTTTGGCTCTCGGTAGGCGAGAAAAAGTCTTCTTTTGATAACTCATCAAAGTCAAGAATCTTGACGTAAGCTTGGCTTTGGTACCCATGGCGAAACTGAGAACTTTCTTCCAGCGTTTTCTCTACCCATTTGTCAAACTTGGGCGACCGCAGGGTGGTGTACAGCTGGATCTTGAGGCTCAGTTCATCCTTTTCCTCATCGAACTGCAGGGGGGAGTGTGGGGTACCAAAGCCGATGGTATGGTCAAAATTGCCCACCGTACGTTTAAACGTCTGTTTGCTTTTCAGATACTTGAACCCGGCGGCTTCCAGGGTTTCGCTAAGGGCTTCCAACACCACCTTTTCGGTGAGTTTTTTCAGAGAATCAGCTCTTATCATGGGGCTTAGGTAGATGGGTATAACTTACCCGGCGAAGATAGGGCAATCTCCATTTTTTTGACCATCCGTTCGCAAACTTGGAGGCCCTTCTCGCCTTTTCTCCCTTCGCTCGAGGCTGCTTTATTTCGCGGGCCAAGGTTGTATTCTGTTGATCTTGGTTTTTTACTTTAAGCTAAAGGAGTGGTGGATCGACCCAACCCTTAAAACACAATAGGACCCAAGCGTTGTCACACCGGAATAATGGTCAACCTTCAGCAGGCTTTACTAGCCGAAACCGGATAAACTCCTCCCCACCAAACTGCAGTATGGCATCCTGCTGAAAGCCCAGACGCAACAGGCCTTGCACGCGGGTGCGGCTAGGCGGGAAAAGTACGGTGACCGAAGTGAACCCCATCTCGCCAAAAGCCCGGCGAATGATTTCCCGATACAAGGCTTTGCCCATACCCCAGTAATTGGGGTGCAACACCAGGGCCAGGTCTACCTCGTCACCTTCGGGTTGGAGGCCACCCCAGCCCGCAAACTGCCCGTCTACTACGAAAGCCCAAGGTCCGTAACCGTGCTCTGACCACAGCCGCTCTTTGGCAGCTACAAAGGCCGCGGTTTCCGCTTCACCAAAGTGCTCACGGAGCAAGGGCATCTGCCGCCGCACCAGCGGGTGGTTCATCAGCTCCATGATATCCCTAGGCGCGATTTCGCTCAGCCGTGTGAATGCAGGGTTCATGTACCTATTCACGGGGTGTAGCCCCAAAGTGTTTTTGGGATTTGGGGTCTTGCCATTCTTCCTTTAGGTAGGCAAAGGCCGCTAGTAGAGCCTGCCGTATCTTCAATGATCCCAAGTACTTCTTAGCCCTGAATCCAAGTTTTCAGTTAATGAGTAATTGTTTGGATAGCCGAATAGTATCTAATTAAGCATGTATTGATTAGAATGGTAGGATGGGTGTATTATGATCGCTACAATACTTTTTCCCGAGAGTCTATAGATATTTTCTATTGGAAGTTTTCAAAAATATTGAGTTAAAATCCTTATTAATAATAATTGCATTTTGTATATTTACAGAATGAAAAAGGTATTTGTTAGCCTTAGAAAACTATTCTATAGGGAAAGTATTCTAATGTTAATCCTTGGTTTAGTGGGGGGTGGTCTTACTTCCTATTGGGTAACTGTAAAGATTAATAATCAAAATGTGATCCTATGGGATGGTCTTCTATTAGATCCAAGTCAAAAACCAGTAGCTGATGCTAATATCAAAATCATAAACCGAGGAGATGTTCTCCCCACCATCAGTACAATTAATGGGGATTTTCATTTTTCAATTGATTGTAATATTTATCCATGTCATGAATTAGTTATCGAGGTGAATCATCCTAGGTACATTAGAAGTATTGATACTGTAGAATTGATTGATTGTAACCCATGCACAAGAGTTTTAACACTTTTCCAGTAGTCTTATCCTCGCTTCTATTTGTAGTTAATCTTGGATTTTCCCAAGAGTTACAAACAGCACATTTTAAGTGCATTACACCTGCGGGTATACCAGTAAGTGATGTTCTTTTAAAATATGGATATTCTGAATATGCAAAAACCGACTCAGAAGGAAATGTTGATTTAAAAATCAGCCCTGAAAACCATTTAAATATTAGGAAGCAATTCATTATTAAAACTGAAGATGGGTTTGTATTAAAGGAAGGCTATAATGTGATATATAACTTTAGAGACACCGTTTTTATCACGGTTGAAAAAGCTTCTGCACAATATTATCAAGACGAAATAATTGATCTGATAAATGATAATGATCAGCTAAAGCAACAAATTGCATTCTTAGATTCGCAAAATAAACGAGAAATTGCCAAACAAAAGGGCGTTTATGAACAAATGATTTCAGACTATGAAAGTCAGATATCAACACTTAAGGTTATTATTGACCAAAAAGAAGAACAACTACGCTTAGGTATTGGTGATTCAGAGCAACTGAAAAAAGAGATTGCTGATTTAATGGATAGAATAAACTATTTCGAAGAAAGAATTGATGAATTAGTTGTTGATAAAAGTAATCTTCAGTCCAAAGTTATCTCTCTTCAGAACCAAACGTCAAAATTAGAAGGCAATGTTGATGTATTGCTTGATTCCTTAATAGTAATGGATAGAGATTATGAGGCTTTAGAAAATTTGAATACATCCTTGCAGAATAATATAAGAAAGGCGAGGTTCACTGTTTTTAGTGATTTGATCGAATATAAAGCAGGTCGGCTTAACTTTAACTTTTATCAAACTGGATTAAATCCAAAAGACGAGATTTACCTTTCCTATTTTCTAATTTCTTCCAAACGTGGAGAGTTTACTTTACTTGAACCTCAGCGGGGGGGGACTAGAACAATCATTAATGATCAATCATTTAGTGGTTCAATTAACTTGAACGAGTATTTTACCAAACTATTAAGGAGTGAAAGGAGATTACGGAGAAACTTTACAATGTTTGTAATCTATGATCCGAATCAAAAAAGAATTATTTATCTTTCAAGGCTAATTTATGATGCTGACGGTACTCTTGTATTGAAAAAATTATCTCGAAGTTTTTAATCCTTTCTATGATTGGAGACTAAAACTATCGTTTTGACTTAATGATAGCGCTATATCCTCCCAGAATAAGTTAAAATCTAATCCTATTTTTAGCGTTTTAATTGAATTGATATTTACCTTTATTTCTTTAAGGAGAAATTAGTCAATATTCTCCAATCATAAGAGATAAAATGTGCTTGAAAAGACAATAAGTTCACTTTGTAAAGCGATCCACTTCATTACAAGATTTTGGATTTGGAAGAATTCCACAACGGGTTTATCTCTTTTATAGCTACTCCTAAGTCGCTTCAATTTTCCTACTATACTTTAATCTGTGTACCCGATAGAATTCATTCTGGAGTTCGCTACTGATAAGCACGTTAGCAGGGGAGTAAACTTGGAATCCCTCTGATTGCAAGACGCTGTACCGAAAAGCTAGGACAGCAGACATCAGTTTAAGGAAATCTACACCACCTTATTCATTTTTTTCCAACAAGGAGCCAGACCATGGCTGAAAGTATGTTCGAACCTCAAATCTTGCGAAAGGGCCTACTTTCCTTCAAGGACATTCAGAGATACTTAATCTTTGACACCCGAACCTTGCCACTCGTCTTTTAGGTAGGCAAAAGCCTCCAGTAGGGCTTGCCGGGAGGGTTTGGGACGGAACCCCAGCTCTTCTCTTGCTTTGCTAATATTGTAGTCCTGCTTCAGGCCGTAAAACATATCCAGGTATTGCCTCTGCAGTTGGGGCTCCTTCCTGGTCAGCTTGCTCTGTAGCTCCATCAGGCTTGCCACTATATACAAGACGGCTTTGGGCACCCGCTTGGGCGTTTTCAGCCTCAGCTCCGGGTACTGCTCGGCGGCCAGCTGTACACTCTCCTGTAGGGAGTGGTGCCGCTCGTTGGCAAGAATATACCGCTCTCCATTTCGACCCTTTTGCATGGCCTGATAAGCCCCTAGGGCTACGTCCTTCACGTCTATCCAATTGAGGGTGATGTTGGTATCCACAGGGATCTCTCCTTGCAATATCTGCCACACCAGCCGGTTGGAGTAGCTAAGCTGGTGGGCCTCGCCACCAATCATGGCGCTGGGTAATACCAGCACGGTGCGGATGCCGTATTTGGCGCCCAGCTCCAAGGCCAGCTGGTCCGAGTCGTTTTTAGAATTATAGTACCAGTTGCGCCGGTCGCGGTTGTAGCCATTACTTTCCCGGGCCGGCAGCTGCGTGAAATCCAAAGCGGCCACCGAACTCACGTACACGATGTCCTGCACGCCGCAGGCCGCCGCCGCTTCAAACAGGTTTTGGGTGCCCTGCACGTTGGTTTCGTAGATCTCCTTTCGGGGATTTCTGGCCCACATCTTAAAAGCCGCTCCCACCGCGTACAATTGGCTTACCCCGGCAAAAGCCCGTTCCATAGAGGCTTTGTCCAGTAGATCGGCCCGTACCACCTCACAATCCAGCCCGGCAAAGGGTGCCCTTTGGGCCGGATTCCTTACCGAAGCCCGGGTAGTGATGCCTTCCGAAAGGAGTAAACGTACGAGGTTGTTGCCCAAGTGGCCGTTGGCCCCCGTTACCAATGATGTTGCCTTGTCCATGTGCTTGTATGTGCTTAGGACAAAGATTGGGGGTGGCTAGCCGGCAAAAAATAACATTTGTTAGATAGCCACCTGCCGCCGAATGCGGGAGAGGGATTGGGGCTCTATACCCAGGTAAGAGGCGATGTTCTCTACCGATACCTGAAGCGCCAGCTGGGGCGTCTGGCGGATAAACTTCAGGTACCGCTCCTTGGCAGTAAGGGTCTGGAAATCATTGACCCGCTGCATTTTGCACCGCAGGCTCTCGTTGGTCTCCGCTTCTATCAGCTGGCTCCATTTCTCGTCCGCAGCTTTGAGGGCACCCAAGCCTTCCCGAGAGATTCGGTACAGCACACATTCCGTGAGGGTCTCAAAGCAATCGGTAGACACAGACTCCGAAAAAAAGCTATCGAGGGCCGTTACAAAGTTGGGCGGTTCTACGAGGTGCTCCACCACGAGCTTGCCGTTTTGGTTCTTGTAGCCCCGCACGATGCCGTCGGCCAAAAAGTACAGATAGTGCTCCGTTTTGCCTTCGGCAATGAAAATGGATTTGGCGGGCAGCTCCACCGATACGAATAGCTTTGATAGCAATACCCGATCGGTTTCGTTTAGGGAAATTTTCTGTTGTATATACGCCGCTAATGATTCCATGTCTGCATGTGGTGGTGACCCAAAGATATCATGAGAAAGGTAACCGGGGAACAGTTTAATGAACGGAGCTTTGGCAACTTCGCGTGAGGGACAGAAGCTTTGTTTGAGCTCTCCCGGCTGTACGATACACGAGCCTGGAGGCTCGTACTGGTAGCGGTTCCAGGCCCGGAGGCCTGAAACAGAAAATCACGATAGCCGGGAAGCGAGTGCTGAAGGCCCGACCCTGCTAGTTGGCTGAGGCGAACCGCAGGTTCGGGACTCGAAGTCGGCTAGCAGGGGCACGCCCAAATCATAAACCATGTCAAGAATTCTTACCGGTTCATCTCTTCCAACGCGTCAGTGGCCCGGTCCACAGCTCCGCCCATGTTGAAGCCAATATCCACCACCCGTTGGTAGTAAATCTGCGCTTGGGCGGGGTCCTGTTCTTGATAATACTGCCCCAGGAAGTCTAGCGACTGGATGGTATACCAGAAGGGGTGAAAGTTGGTAGCTTCGGCCACCGTCAAAAAGTAATCGTGTGCCTTGTCAGGCTGGTTTTGGGACTGGTAATAGAATGCCAAATAAATGTTGGCGTAGGGGTTCTGCGGATTCTCTTGCAGGAGACTAGCACCCAATTGCTCCAAAGGCCCGCCAAACTCATTGGGATGGGCTGGAGCCAATACACTCAGGAGCCTTAGGGTGCTCAGATTTCCGTAGCTGGTAAGGTCAGGAAAAAGCTCGAGCGCCTGCTGGGTAAGCTGGCGGCTACGGGCCATTTCCTGGACGTCTCCTCTGCCCATAAAGCTAGCCGCCAGGGCATGGGCCAGATACTCCTGACGGTAAAAATCCCGAAGGTCTGGGGAAGTAACCTCTACGGCTAGCTGGTTTGGGTCTTGCCAATCAGAAAAGGCAAGCAGGGTAGGCAGGTCAAAAACGTAGTGCTTCAGGAAGCTAAGGGCAAACAGGGAATAGGTAACGTCACCGTTGATAAGCCGTGGGGGGTCACTCATCAGGTTGTTATTGGCGAGCAAGGTGAGGGTAAGGCCCTCTTGGGGCAGCATGAGCACCAAGCTAGAGTAGCAGTCTTCTTGCCCGAAACCCCATACGAGCTGCTTCCCCAGAAACTGTTGGGTGAAGATACCCAAGCCATAGGGGCTAGCACCCCGGGTTGTGGCAAAGGGGGTGGCCATCTGCTGAAAGCTGGAAGGGGTTAGGAATTCTCCGGAAAGTAAGGTCTGGGCAAAGCGCGATAGATCCTGCACCGTGGAGGATAGTCCGCTGGAGGTACTAACTCCTACATCGAAGTGGCCCGGCTCTGCCTCACCACCGTAATAGTAAGGCTGGGCCCACTGCCCGGCTAGGGAATCTATAACCTGTTGGTTGGTCAGGGAAACGGTATGGGTAAGCGATAAAGGATCTAGGATTTCCTGCTGCAGAAGCTCCTCGTAGGGCATTCCGCTTACCTGCTCTAGCACAGGGGTGAGAAGGCCGTAGCGGGGGCTGTAGTTGAAAAAGCTACCCGGCAGCCCTTCGGAGGTATGCGACAGGATATGGCATACCTGTATTTCATCGGGCAGTTCACTTTCCGGGATGTAGGTTTTAATGGGTTCGTCTAGCCGTAGTTTTCCTGCCTTTACGTACTTCATGAGCAAAGCCGAGGCGAATATTTTTGAAACCGAGGCAATCGAAAATCTAGTGGCAGGTCCCACCCGGGTGCTATCCGAAAGATCAGCGTAGCCCAGGTATTTTTCAAACAGCACTTCACCGTTTTGGGTCACTTGGGCAGCTAGGCCCGGGATTTGGAAATAATCTTGAAGTGCAAGCAAATCTTGTTCGAAACTCGGAGGAGGGGCGGATGTTGGTTCCTCTCGGCAAGCGCCCAATAGAAGTACTCCCAGCACCACAAGTATGCTCGTTGTTGTTGCGTTCATCATGTATTTGAGTGTTTGGCCATTACTCAAGGAGAAAGCTAATATACCCTAAAGGAGGGTATTAACTGCTTGAAAGAGCACAATGCAGCAGTGGAGGTATTCCTGTTCTTTTCCCTTACCCTGCACCTCACTTCATAAGGCCGCTGAAACAGGGGGTAGTTGGTGCCGGCGAGACCAAAAATAGTAGGCCAGTGCGATAGCAACGATGGGCAAAGCGATGCCAAACTCATCGATGAAATAGGCGGTGTTGCCGGTATCCTCAGTGAGGGGTGTGAAAATGCTCTGGATGAACAGGTTGTGGCTGGCATGTAGGATAACGGCCGTCCAGAGGCTGCCGGACCGTATGCGGAACCAAGTGTATACAAAGCTGATGCTGACCACCAGCAGCAAAAAGCAGGCGAGCGCATACACCACAGGCGCGCCGTTGTTGTAGTCGGCAAACAGCAGAATGGGTGCGTGCCATAGGCCCCAGATCAGGCCCGTAATCACCGAGGTTTTCGCAAACCCATATTTGCCATACAAGGCCGGCACCAGAAACCCACGCCAGCCGATCTCCTCCCCTAGCGCAAAAACGCAACCGATAAGGAAGCTCACGGTACCTTCTAGCAGCACCAGCAGGGCAATAACGGTACCGTCGCTTTGGCCCTCCATACCCAGGTTGATAGCCACAGTAGCCACAAACTCATGGCTGTAGAAGCGGCCTGCCCCCAGGCCCCAAACGGCCCCGTAGGCAACGAGCGCATACAGAATGGGGATGCCGTAGCTGCTGAGCTGATAACGAGTTCTGCCCCTCTTCCAGCCCAATTCCTTCCAGCTGCGTCCCAGCACCTTCAGCGTGATGAGGGCCGATACCCCAGGGCACCACATGAGCCCGTAGACGTATAGCCCGCTCCCGGCCTGTAAAGTCCCTGCCTGGATGATGAGGAGGTAGAAGATACTGCTGAGGGTCAGGGTAATACCCAGGAATATGGCGATGGGTTTGGTAGATCGAGACATACGAAAAAAGTGAGTGGATGCGGCAAGCATAATTTATCTATTCTATCCATTTTTCTTGAGCCCGTTCACCAAAAAGGACTGAGATCTCCCCACCCCATATAAAATTCTTGCACCTCCGTATTGATTCTATGGTAGGAGTCAGGTTTTACTGAGTATTATGGGTTGATGAAAAGACTGCTACTCCTTTTTCCCTTGTTCGTTGGGTGTGCGCAACAACCCTCGGATTTAGAACAGCTCAAAGCCTATGAGGGGCTTTACGAAGGTGGAGGCAATTCTACCTTAGAAATTATGGCTTCCGGCTTTGATACTACGCTGTACGCCATCATCGACGAGGCCAAGTATCCTTTGTCCCTGATCTCAGGGGACACCTTTCATAACCTCCAGAAAATCCCGGTGGTCTTCACGCGCGATGCGGAAGGCCAGGTATCAGGCTATCAGGTGGGCGGGCAAGCTTTCGGAAGAATTTCGGACCACACCTCAAAATGGGAGCTGTTCCCCAGAGAGGAGCTGTACGAAAACCCGGAGGCATACCGCTACCAACCCCCGGAGGTAACGGACGATGGCTTGGCCGTAGGCGATGTACAGGCGGCTTTCGAAAAGCCGGAGCTGATCCGGGAGATGGTGGTGGAAACCATCAAGGGGAACTACCCGGATGTGCACAGCATCCTCATCATGAAAGATGACGAATTGGTACTGGAGGAGTATTTCTACGGCTACGATGTCAATACCCCTCACCAGCTTAGGTCGGCCACCAAATCCTTCCTGGGTGCCTTGGTAGGACTCACCGTCGATCAGGCCTTAATCCCTTCTGAGAAGGAACCGCTACTCCCCTATTTTGCAGAGCGGTACCCGGACCTACAAAATCCGGCAGTCAAGGACGCCATCACCATTGAGGACTTTTTGCGGTACCGCAACGGCCTGGACTGCGACAACGACAACCCGGAAAGTGCCGGCAACGAGACGGATATGATGCGGAGCAGCGACTGGGTGAAGCACACGCTGGACCTGCCCTTGGTGACTGAACCGGGCACCACCACTTTGTACTGCACGGGTAGCGCCCTTACCATGGGTAGTTTGGTGGAAATAGTGACTGAACAAGACATAGAAGACTACGCCCGGCAGCACCTGTTCGGGCCCTTGGGCATCACCAATTACCAATGGACGTTTGAGCCCAACCCCAAGAGTATCAACACCTTTAGCCAAATGTACATCACGCCCCGGGACTTGGTAAAGCTGGCCAAAGTATACCTGGACCAAGGTAAATGGGAGGGCCAGCAGATTCTATCCGAACGCTGGGTGCAGGATAGTTTTCAGTCGGAGGACGGCCACTACGGATACCTCTGGAAGCACAAATACTGGGTACTGGACGGGAAACGGTATGACTCTTACATGGCTACGGGCAACGGGGGGCAGAAGATCAATGTTTGGCCTGAGCTGAACATGATCACGGTCTTTACCGGGGGCAACTACAACTCGTATGCGTTGTACGGCAAAAGCACCCCGCCCAATGAGATGATCCCAGGGTTCATCCTAAAGGCAGGCCCCAAATAATGAAGCGGAGGCTTCCCGGCAACATCACCTTCTAGCGGATTCTACCTGACGAACAAAACCTGAAAGCTGGGTGGTATGATCTCCACCGGGTTCGGTATGGAGATGGGCTACGCTCTCCATACCCAGGTACTCGGCACTGGCGGTAAAAGGAAGCCAAAACTGCTCACCCAGGTTGCCTCCGGCAGAGGAGGTGAGCACTGCCATGGACTTGCCGCGTAGCTTACGCCCCAGGTCTTTTTCTATTCTGAGCAAGTCCGTAAGCCGGTCAAAGAAAACCTTCATGGTGCTACTCATGGCGTACCAGTACACGGGCGTCGCCAACACCAACGTATCGTAGTCTTCTATGATTCGCCGCATCAGGCCCAGGTAGTCATCGTCTCGGTTACGGTGTTCGTAATCATAGGGGCTAATCTGGTAGTCATTCAGGTCGATAACGGTCCAGCCGGTTTGCTCTGCCAATGCGTCTACC